>JAFBAP010000143.1 GCA_019247695.1 Verrucomicrobiota bacterium
GGCGCAATTGGATCCATATCGGCAGCAAAGCGGCCGGCCCGCGGGTGGCCAATATCCTCTCGATCGTGGAAACCTGCCGGCGCTTGGGGCTGCCGGTGCGCGACTACCTGGCTTCGGTGTTGCCGGGGCTAGCCGACTTCCCGGTCCAGCGCGTGGCCGAACTCACGCCCCGGGCTTGGGCAGCTCGCAAGTAACTGCCCCCTCGGGGCGCCTGTCAACGGTGGGGTTGGTCACACGCGCCCGCTTGAAGCCGGTGTCCGCACTGTAAGAAGTGCGGCTCCATTGAAGCGAGTCGGTCACCGGCTCGTTGAGGGGCGATGCGGGCTGGTTTCCGCACTGTAAGAAGTGCGGCTCCATTGAAGCCGTTATTTGCGCTGGCCGCGACAGCCTTTTTGCGCTCCGTTTCCGCACTGTAAGAAGTGCGGCTCCATTGAAGCGGGGAGCGAGACGCCGGGGGTGTCGTCCCCGCTCAAGGTTTCCGCACTGTAAGAAGTGCGGCTCCATTGAAGCACGAAAACGCACGCCGAGGCACCTTCTTCCACAGCAGTTTCCGCACTGTAAGAAGTGCGGCTCCATTGAAGCCAGGTAGGTTCCTTCTTCCTTTTTCTTCCGGACCCGGTTTCCGCACTGTAAGAAGTGCGGCTCCATTGAAGCCAACTGTCGTCGCCCCGGGCGAATTGCAGCGTCGGGTTGTTTCCGCACTGTAAGAAGTGCGGCTCCATTGAAGCCGTATAAGTAAAGATCCGGCGGCGTCACGAGTTCCGGGCCGTGTCATGCTCCGGGCTGCCCTGGGCCGGTGAGCGAGAGACAGCAAAGCGCCAGCGAGGTTCGGCCTGATCCAGGCGTTCGGGGCGCCGTGCTCGGGCACCGTCAGGGGATGGTCTTGGGATATGCCCGGAATAATGGCGTGACGGCGCCGAGATGATCTTTGGAAATTCCGTCGATTCAGAACGTCACCCGGCCACCCTCTTCGCAAACTCGTCCTCTCGCCCGGCATCCTGCGCTCGTCCGGGCCTCTCTGGTAATTGGATCGTGAGTTTGGTTCAGGGCAGTGGACCAGTCCGGCGGCGCCTGAGCGGACAAACGAGTTACGAGTTATCGACGCGGTGCAACGACCAGGGCTCGGACGGCAAGTGATCAATCGGGTTTGATGCGCTAACTGGTCGTCACGCGATTGCACCAAAGGGTAACCGGAAATGAGTTCAGGCCGGCAACAACGTCAATCGGAATGAAGATGCACCGGGCGGCCGTATCCGAACGTCCAACGTTGCCGGAACGCAGCCCCGAATCGGAACCCCACGCGCGCTTTTCTTTGGTTGCGGCCGAGTCACCCAGCGGGAGAGGTAGAACTAATACCATTTAGACAGCTATCTTGGTAGAATTTCGACCGGGTCTCAGCCCTGAAGAGGCGGTAGAACTTAGCCCAGGGTTTAGCCCTGGGAAGCCGCAAAATCACGATCGAGCCCTCCTAAGGTGTCACGCCTGTGCGCCCGCCCTAACAAACGCCTCCCCGCCGGGTTGGATTTGCTGAAGGGGCGGCAGAACCCGGGAGCGACGCTTTCTGCCGCCCCTTCAGGGCTCGATCGTGATTTGACGGTTACCCAGGGGGTAAAGCCCTGGGCTATGTTCTCTTGGCCCTTAGGGCCGTAAGACGGTCACGGCTGTCTGCGCGCTGCCCTCAAAAAATGTCGGTAAAGCTTAGGGGTAGAACTCGCTGGGCTGTGTTCCTTTGGCTCTTCAGGCCATCAAACCGTCTCCGGCCCGTTGGGCACGGACGGTTTATACGGTAGGATAGGTGTAACGCGGATGGGGCACCCGGGAAGGAAGTCAAAAGTTTACCTCCATGGCCGTCGAATTGGTATCAAATGCCCTGTCCGGGGACCGAAGTCCCTGGCTACGATCAGCCGTCCCTCCGGGACGAAAGCGCCCCCATCCGCCGGCCCTTAACTCCATCCGCCGGCCCTTAACTAAATGGCAGCGGGGTTTACCCTGGCCTAAGTTCTCCCGCCCCGTTGGGCCTGAAACCGATGTAACGGCGTGCGGATCGGCCGGCAAAAAAGTTTTCCATGGGTCGATCGATCCCCGGTTAGCTCCAGCGGCAGCCGTGTCGGGCGGCGTTGCTTTCTTGGTCTGCAGCCAGGTGTTAGCTGACGGCTTCGCTACTATTCACGAGCCGTCCGCCCTCACCGGTCGCTCATAAGCCGGAGTTCGTGATAGAGTGACCGGGTGAAACCGTCCAGGCCGGGAAAGAGCGATGCGGAGGTGACGTTCATTGCATGCAGGTCCCGCAACGCGTTCGTGTGAAGGTGTTGCGGCAGCCGAATCTTGAGAAGTGCGGTTTCGGCCGGCAACCGGTCGCCTTTCCACGGAGCGGCTTCTTTCTTTCGAAGCGCTTCGGGATCCAGCTCGAAGGTTGCCGCGAGGTTCTGTTCAAAGCGGGTCGCAATGTCGCAGGGAACCAGGAACAGGCCTTGCTGAATGGAGAGCCGCTCGTTCATCCGGTCCGGCGCCACGCTGATGACGAACGGGTCAGGGTCGCGTTTGCGCGCCAGGAATTCGTTGACCCAGTTTATGTGGTCGAGGTTCATGCGGTCGAAATTCTTGGACGGCCATTTGTGATCCAACTTCGCGGCGATGCGTTGTCCGAGGAGGGCGTGGTTGATGGCCCAGACGGCGGCGGCCTCGCGGCGCTTCGGCTTTTCCATCGCAAAAAACGCCGCGACATAAAACGAGTAAGAAAAGTCGAGCAACCGGGTTGGACCACCGTAGTGCTGAATCAAGGCCAACCATTCGAGCCGATCTTTACGGCGCGGCAGATCGGTCACGTAGTGATGGGCCCGCCGCTGGAATTGCCGCAGGATGCGCTCCTCCCATTCAGACAGGAAGGGCAGCGGTCCGGTCCGGCGGTTCGCCGCCCGGTAGAGGGTCGTTTCCAGCGGGTCATCGGCATTGGCATGGCCGCGAAAGATCCAGCCGTGCAGCGATGCGCCAAGTTCGCGTGCGGCGGGCCAATCAGCTGGTTCGATGGTAAGAAACACGCCATTGATCCTTATCGAGTCCGGGCCCAAAAGCCAGCCGGGGGGCGCCTGAGGCAAGCCCGCTTGGGGATAATCTTGGGATGTTCCCAGAACAACGGTTGGACGACGTTGAGATGATCTCTGAAGATTCCGGCAATTTGGGGCGTCCCAGAGCCTCGCCTGCCTTCGCAAGCGTCCGGCTCAAGGCAGCCGGCCAACCTTCGGTGCCCGCAAGCGTGCAAACGGATTATCGGCGCCGTACAATGACCAGGGTCCGAAGGGCACACGGGCAAGGTCCACAAATTTCCAGTCGCAGTGGTCGATGCCGCCCAGGCCCAGGTAATCGCGAACGGCCGGCGAGACGTCCAAGCCGGCGCCCTGGTTGGCGTTGGGCCGGGGCCGTTCCATCCCGAAAACGTACTGCCAGTGGTCCGCGGCAAAAGGGCCGACGTCCTCCCATTGCGCGTAGCAAACCCGCCTTCCATGCCGGATCGCGACCCAACGCCCTTTGCAAACCGACGCACCCTCACGAACAAAGGCGCCCCGGAACCACGGGACCACGAGCGTTGCTTCGGGTTTAGTGCGGTGATCATCGACGTCATTGTACGGCAACGCGACGTAAAAAGGGTTCAGACCGGGCACAAAGCCGGCGGGGACGAAGTTGCGCCGGGCAGCGGGGTCAGGAGTATCAACGCCGCCGTACCGCAACACCCAATCGGGATCCCAAGCGCTTTGTTCGTTGGAGACCGGGCGCTCCAGGCTCGCCGGCTCACCGACCCAGAACACGGTGGTGGTAATGTTATATTTCCAGGGATAAGGCCCGGCGACGGTCAGGCCGGCAGCCGGGGTGTTTCCGGCCGAAGCATCCGGCGTGGGAGGTAGATCCAACCGCGGCCTGGCGAGCCGGCTAACTTCCAGGGCTCGCGGCAGCGTCGCGGACGAGGTAGAAAGGTAGCGATCTTCAGCCCGGGCCGAAGGGTTGACTCCCACCGAGGCGACGAGCCAGCCGCAGAACGCCAAAAGCCAACCGGTGAGTCGCAGCCGCCGGGGACAAAGCCCCGGCGTGAAGGCCGGAGGGGGACGGATGAATTCCAGGACCAGGCGCATCGGACTTCGTTCCTCCTTTCGTATGCAATCCCGTACGGTTTAACGTTTTCACGGTTCATGGGAAACAAGAAATCGGCCCGCGAGCATAAACGATTCACCCGTCTGATTCTGTCCACCGGGCACGGGAGACTCGGCTCGCATGGGGGGGGAACCGTGAGCAGGTGGACTTGGGATATTCCCGGGTTAAGAGGGAGATGGTGTTGAGATCCTCTTGTGGCATCCGGCCGCCGGACCGATCTTCCGGCGACCTTCGATTCAACCCCGGTTACGCACCTGATGAAGCTCTCCGACGTACCGACCCCGGCCTTGCTCCTCAACCGCCCCGTACTCGAACGCAATTGCCGGATGATGGCCGAGCGGGCGACGCGCCTCGGGGTACAGCTGAGGCCGCACCTGAAGACGGCCAAGTCCGTCGAGGTGGCGAGGATCGCGACCCAGGGGCATTTCGGCGGGATCACGGTTTCAACGGTCGCCGAGGCACGTCATTTCGCGATGGCGGGCATCCTGGATCTCACGTACGCAGTGGGGATCACCCCATCCAAGCTTGTTCCGCTGGCTGCGATCCAGGCGGAAACGGGCGCAGCGATACAGATCATCCTGGACAGCGTCGAGGCCGCGGTTGGAGCAGGAGAGCAGGCCGTCCAGCTTGGAGCCGGGTTTGACGTGTTGATCGAGATCGACACGGGCGCGGGCCGGGCAGGAATCCGACCCGACGATGAACGAGCCATCCTGGCGGTGGCGGAAGCGATCGAACGCTCAGCGGTCCTTCGGCTGCGAGGCATCCTGACGCACGCAGGGCACGCCTACCATTGCCGGAGCGCTGAAGAAACGCGCGCCATCGCCGAGGCGGAACGTGACGGCTTGACCTTCGTGGCCGGACGGCTTGCCGCCGGCGGTTTTCGGTGCGACGCGGTGAGCCTCGGTTCAACGCCCACACTGGTTCACCACGCGGCGTCGCTTGACGGCATTACAGAGGTGCGTCCGGGCGTCTACACTTTTTTCGATCTCGATCAGTGGGCGCTCGGAACGTGCTCGCTCGACGATATCGCCGTTTCGGTGCTGGCCACCGTCATCGGCCATAACCGGAAGGCGGCACGCATCCTCGTTGACGCAGGCGCGCTGGCGTTATCAAAAGACGTCAGCGCGAGCGAGTTCCGCAACGACCTTGGCTTCGGCCTGGTCGTGCCCTCGGTCGAACAACGAAACGAGGCCGGGCTCGGAAACCTGCGCGTGGCCGAACTGTACCAGGAGCACGGCGCGATCGCGGCAGCCGAGGGTGAACAACTACCGTATAAAATGTTACCGGTCGGCGCAAAGGTACGTATTCTACCTCACCACGCCTGTCTGACCTGCGCCCCGTTTGATCGTTACCGCGTGATCGATGCACCCGCCGGACCGGTGACGGCAATCTGGCCCAAGATCACCGGCTGGTAAAAATGCCACAAATGCCACAAGCGGAGAAATGCCACAAATGGAAGAGCACTTGATCAGGGGCGCTCTTTCCCAGCACTACGCGGATGAGGGAAAATGCCAGAAGGGGAGCAATGCCCAAAGTGAACGTGCAATCGCGTCAGCAGATCCGTCATTTGTGGCATTTTTTCATTTGTGGCCTTCCAACCCGTGGCATTCCGATCAGGCGCTGCCGAAGTCCAGCATGGAGACCTGACGCCGGATCTGGCGGATCATCTGGCCGCGGATACTTTCGGCGGACCCGTTGCCGAGGCCGAGGGTATGCTCGACAAACAGGTTACAGACTTGCACCACCACCTCCCCACTGATCTGCCCGGCCGGTGCCTGCGCCTGCACGTACTGCTCGGGTTGAACCGGTTCGACGGGGAGGCCGGGCGGGGTCGGCTGGCCGGAGGGCTGACCCGCTTGGGGGGGCTGGGCCCCTTGCGAACCCGCTTGCGGGGGCTGGGCCCCTTGCGAACCCGCTTGCGGGGGCGGCGAAGGAGCCGGCTGCGTCGACGGTGGGGGAGCCGGCACCGGAGCCACGCGATTGATCAAATCATCAAACTTCTGGAGTGCGTCGTTCACGTCCGCGATGACCTGTCGGTTCGAACGGCCGGCGCTTTCCCCTCGATCACTCTGGGTTACGGTCTGAACGGCGCCGGTCAGTTCCCCCTCCAATTTTCCGATGTTCTGACGAATGCGCGCGTACAGTTCCCTGGCCTGGTTGTATTCCGGTGTCCCCGCGTGATAGTGCTGCTTTAGCCGGTGCGCCCCGGCAACGGTCTGCTTGATGGCGCCGGTAACCGGACCCAAGGTACGATCCAGCTGCGCGTGCAGGTCGGTCTCGCGATCGAGCTCTTTGGAAATATCCTGACTACTTTTAACCGTTGGATTCTTCGGGGTGGCCGGGGGGGCCGCGTGGAGCGCGAGCGCCCCTGTCCAAAGGCAGCAAACGCCTGCACAAGCGGCGAACAGCGATCCTTTGGAGAGTCGTCGAAATGCGTCGTTCTGCATCGCCATGAGCTGAAGGGTTGTGGGCTGGTTCCGGGGTGGGTCAAGAAACTGGTTTTCGAGCCGCTGCGACCTCCGGCTCGCGCCATGCGCGCGGGCCTGCCCGGCCGGCTCTACCGGACGTTGTTGCCGGCGGCCAGGCGTTTGAGCTTCCCGCCCAAAGCGGCTTTGGCTGCCGAATTCATCCGGTCAATGAAAAGGATGCCGTTAAGATGGTCAACCTCGTGTTGCACCGCTCGCGCCAGCAATCCTTCCGCTTCGAACTCAACCGGCGCACCGCTCAGGTCCAGAGCGCGTACCCGGATGTGGGCGGCGCGGGAAATGTCCGCGTTAATGTCCGGAAAGCTGAGGCAGCCCTCGGTACCGGTTTCCACCTCCCGGCTCAGTTCCACCTGAGGATTAATGAGGTACAACGGCATGTGGTCACCAGGTTGTACTTCCTGGCCGTTGACCCACATCCGGCTCGGCCGGGACGCCGCGTCACCGACGTCAATGACGGTCAACTGGGTTGCGACCCCGACCTGTTGCGCGGCCAACCCGACTCCGTTCGCCTCGCGCATGGTGTCGAGCATATCCGCCGCGAGCTGCCGGACCTCATCGTTGATTTCCCCGACCGGCTTGCCCTTGGTCCGCAAGACCGGGTCTCCGTAGATGACAATTTCCCGAATCACGTCTACTCCTTTGGCCTGGTGAGGGCGGGGACAGACTTTACACCCGCATCTTTGAACGTATCCAGAATCTTCACCATAAACCCAAACGGCACATCCGCATCCGCCTTCATGGCGATCGGCCGGTCCGCCCCCTTGCTTTGGAATTGCTGCAAAGCGCTTTTGAGTTCATCCAGGCTGCCGACGCTTTTGCCGTCGAACTGTATTTTCTCTTCCTTATCAACCTCGACAAACACCGGTTCGGCCGGCGTCTGGCTCTGAGTTGCGTTCTTGGATTCGGGCAACTTGATGGCGAGCTGGGTTTGGGCGGTTTTGAAGGTGGTGGTGACGATAAAGAAGATCAGCAGGATGGCAAAGATATCGATCAACGAAACGATGATGATCTGCGGGGACCGCTTACGCTTAACGTAAAACCTCATCGTGTTACCTCCTCCTCCAGGGAGGCCGGCGCTTCCTGCAGCAACCCGCCGGTGCGCCGGTGCTGGTAAATCTTTTCGACCAGCTCGGTAAGCAGGGCCTCCATTTCAACCGCGAGGCGCTCCACCCGGCGCGAAAAGTAGCTGAACGCGATCAACGCCGGGATCGCGATCGCCAGGCCGACGATGGTGGTACTGAGGGCCTCGCCGATGCCCGAGGCAATCCCTTTAAGATCGCTGGTCGACATGACGCCCGAGCCGATGTTGGAGAACACCCGGACCAGCCCGGAGACCGCACCGAGCAACCCGAGCAGCGGCGCGATGCCGACGACGATTTCGAGAATGAAAAGCCCGCTCTCCAGGCGCACGATCTCCTGGCGGGCGCGCGATTGCACAACCTCCATCGCCTCGGACTTGGCGCCGGCAGGAAACCGCATGGCCGCCGCAACGATTCGCGCCAGCGCCGATTCACCGTCCTGCGCCAACCGGCGGAGCTGTTCCGGGGATTCGCCCGGCTTGAAGTTGTTGATCTCGCGTTCAACCAACGGCGGGATCACCGATCGGCGGCGCAGGGCCCATGCCCGCAGGAGAATCACGGTCAGGGCAACGAAAGAGCAGGCCAGCAGGAGGCCCATGAAGACTCCCCCCTTGCGGAAGAAGTCAAACGCGTTCTCGAACAGGGCTAGGTAAAAAAACATCGCGGTTACATGAAGTTGAAGCTGAAGGTAAATTCAAGGCCGTCCTCCGGCACCAAAGGCGCGAGTTCGGCCGGCATCGGGGGTATCCTGGCGTCGATGATCGACTGGAGCGACGAATTGGCCAGGGTTGCATTGGAAGTATTGTTGAGAACGCGCGGATGGAGCACGCGCCCGTCCGGCGTCACTGAAAAGGCGATTTGCACGGTGCCGACGTTGATCAGGTCGGCACGGGCCTGGACGTAGTAATACCAGCGTGACCCGACCGCGTCCTCGACCGCTTTTTGAAATCGGCCCTGGGGCGTGCCGACAGCAGCCACGGAAGGTCTGCCTTGGGTCGAGAGGTTGCCTTCGAGCCGCCGAACGACCTGTTGGGGACGGTATGCCCCTTTGGGTATGGGGGGGACCGCTCGCTGCGGTCTCCGTGGCGCCGTTTCCGGGGGCGGCGTCGGGACCGGGGTTGAGTGGCGGCGGGCCACGGCCGGCGGTTCGCGCCGGGGCTGCGGTGTCGGGGTAGCGACCGGTTCCGGCGTTGCAAGCGGGGTGGCGACGGGTTCCGGCGTGGGGACCGGGGTGGACTCGGGACGGAGCATGGCCAACTCCTCGCGTTCCGGCGTCGGTTGCGGCGTGGGGGTGGGTTCCGGTGCCGGTTGCGGCGTGATGACCGGCGTGGCGGTGGCTTCCGGCGTCGGTTGCGGCGCCAGCGCCGCCACGGCCAGTTCCGGGGTGGCGGCCGGCTGCGGCGTGGCCACCGGCTCAGGGGTGGCAGCCGGTTGCGGCGTGGCCACCGGCTCCGGGGTGGAAAGCGGGGTGGCGACCGGTGACGGTGTCGGGGCCGGGGTGGAAAGCGGGGTGGCGACCGGTTCCGGCGCCGGCAAGGGCGTGGCGACCAGTTGCGGCGTTGAGAGCGGGGTGGCGACCGGTTTCGGGGTCGCCACTGGGGTAGCGACCGGTTCGGGGGTCGCCACCGGGGTAGCGACGGGCTCAGGCGTCGGAACCGGCGTCACGGCAGCGGTAGGTTCCGGCGTTGCCGCGGGCATGACGGTGGGTTGCGGCGCCGGCACGGCGGTGCTGGGCGCGGACGGCGCCGATGGGGGCTGGCTCAGCAGCGAGGCGAAGTCCCTGCCCTGCTGGTCGAGCGAATAGTTCTGATCGCGCAACGCCAAGTCCGGCAGTTCCTTCAGCTCCTTGCCGTCCACGGTAGGGAGGGGATCCTGGCCCTTTCCCTCGTGTTCCGTGGCGGCCGCCGTGTCTTTATCCGATTGAAACGGCGCGTCGTTGGGAGATTGGTCAGCCTTCTGATCGTCGTCCGTGCGGACGTACTGGCGTTCCGAGGCAGGGGGCGGAGGAACAGGAGGAGGCGAAGGAGAAGGCTGCTCGAGCAACGTCAATTCGGGCGGGGTCTCTTCTGGCTTCGGGGCGGAAGCGGGCACGGCGGAATCGGACCAGAGCGCGCCGGCCTGACTGACCAGCAAAATAATGATCACGTGTAGGATCAGAGACCCAGCAATCGCGATCGCTACCTTCTTCCTGTCCGACATCAGTTTTGAAAAAAACCCGTCAGGGTACGTCGGGTGCCCCGGACGCTCAAGCGCTAATACGGACCGCGAATGGAGTGGAATTTGGCACCTGTGGAAAAATCATCTCCTTAATTCGCGGCCCGTATGATCGAGACACCCGCGGGGAGCCGTTGAGGCGCAGTTCTATCCATCCATGGCGGCGAGATCAAGCCCCGTTTCGAGCGATAGTTCCGCCCCCTTATTTGGCCGCGACCACGGCATCGCCGTCCAGAATGCCCGTCACATCGTACCGCGAGATCTGGGCGCAATCGACCAGGTCCGCGCCTTTTCCGATTTTGACCAAGGCCCGCCCGTTGCGGGTATGGCGGAACCACTCGAGCATGTCATCCCCAACCCGCTCATAGAGGCTTCGGGCCATGATCGCCGCGTCCGATAACCCCGAATCGTCGGGCAACCGGGCAATCAGGGCGCCCGCGCCGATGGCATCTTCCAGGCTGAACTCGTCGCCGGTGCCGGCGCAAACCAGCAGCAACCGTTTTGGCCGGATCCGAAAAATCACGTCCGCCAAGGCGTCGAGGTTTACCAGGGCACCAATATAAACGCGGCTGGCGTGACTTACGCTCTTGATGGCGAACGTGCCGTTGGTGGTCGTCATCACCACGGTCCGGCCGGCAAGCTCGGCGAACTCGGCCGGCGAATTGCCGACGTCAAAACCTTCGATCGGCAAGCCGCCTCGTTCTCCGGCCAGAATCACGGAAGGGTCGTGTTGCTTGAGGGCCTGGGCTTCCTCGATGGTTGAGACCGGGATGATTTTCTTCACCTCATGGGCGAGGCCGGTCACGATCGACGACGTGGCGCGCAGGACGTCAAAAACGATCGCCGTGACGCCGTCGAGGTTCAGGGCGGCGAACCGGCGGATTTCGGTAGGTGAAAGCGCGACGTGAATCATCTTTCTTTTCGGTAAGTCAATCGCCAATGATGAAACAAGAATTGTTGCGCATAACCGGCATAGGGACCGAAAAACTGCTCTGAAAACGTCTGGACGGCAAGTTCGCCGGTGCGCTGCGGCCGATCGGGCAAGTACGTCCGGGACACGGCGCGGTGGATCCAGACGTCGACGGGCACGACCTCCAGCCGTTCATAGGCGAAGAGAAGGACGCAGTTGGCAATTTTAGGGCCAACCCCAGGTACGCGTTCCAACCGGGCGCGCGCTTCCGGCAGCGGTAACTCTTGGATCGCATCCAGGTCCAATTCGCCGTGCGCGACCATTTTGGCGGCAGCGAGAACGTTTTTCGCCCGAAACCCGAGTTTGCAGGCCCGCAGGGAATCGAGGGATGCCTGCGCCAGCACGGCGGGACGCGGGTAGGCGTGGAGTTCGAGATCGTCAAGGCGGAGGTGACGCCCGTACCGGTGGCGGATGGCGAGCGACACGGCGCGGATGTGCGGCACTTGCTTGAGGGCAGAGGTAAGAAACGTGGCGAGGCATTCCCACGCGGGTTGCCGGATGATGCGGATACCCCGGCTGAAATCGACGGCAGCCCGGAGAACTTCATCCTTGGGAAACGACGCGAGGATGTCCGCCATGGGATGGTCAAGGGCGAAATGGCGCCGCACCCGTGCACCCTGCCCGGCGGTGACCCAGAGTTCGGCGCCGCGCTGCTCGACGTAAACGGGAATCTCGCCAATCGTGCCGGCAAAACCCGAGCCATGCGCGGTCCAGTGGAAGACTTGACCCGAGTTAAGCGTCTTCTCCAGGTCGAAATCGGGTGCATCAACTTTTTCCAGAGCCGGGCCAGCAACGGACGGCATAGCGGCACTCAGGGGCTCAAACGCTGGATTTGCCAACCGCCGTCCGGGACAGGCAGATAGATAAAGCGATCATGGAGCCGGTTTTCTCTGCCCTGCCAGAATTCAAAACGGCAGGGGCGCACCCGGTAACCGCCCCAATTCTCAGGCGCGGGCGGATCCTGGCCGTACCGGGCCTGAGCCTCAGCCAATTGCCGTTCGAGCTGGCTGCGCCCGCTGACGACCTCGCTCTGCCGCGACGCCAGGGCGCCGTACCGGCTTCCGACGGGACGCCGCCGGAAATATGCCTCGGACTCTTCCCGGCCGACCTTCGACACGTCGCCTTCGATCGCGACCTGGCGTTCAAGCCAGGCCCAGTGAAAATTCAACGCCGCACGGGGGTTGGCCGCGAGATGACGGCCTTTGCGGCTGTCGTAGTTCGTAAAAAACAAAAATCCTTCCGGCCCGAACCCCTTCAGCAGGACGACACGCACGGAGGGAGCTCCGTCCGGAGTCGCCGTGGCGAGGCTCATCGCATTCGGCTCGTGCGGGCCGCCGGTCCTGAGCGCTTCCTCAAACCAGGCTTTAAACTGCACGAACGGGTCCGAAACCAGGTCGCTGCGATGCAGTCCATACATCGTGTACTCTTTGCGCAGGCGTTCGACATCCAACGCGGAACTCATGGACGTGCATTATCACCCGGTCCCGGCCGGCTGCAAGGGTCAGGCCGCGCACCGGCACAGTACAAAAAAGGCGGAAGCCTTTGCGCTGAAGATGCGTCAGTATAGCATGGCCCGGATCCCGAACTGGCTCGCAACGTGCGGTCTCCTCTGCCTGTGGTTGTTAATACCGGCACGGACGGCCGAGGCGCAGTACGCCATTGACATCGACCTGACCGAACAGAAGGCGTACCTGCTTTACCACGAACGCGCCGTGCTGGAGTCGCCCATCAGCTCGGGACGGCCCGGTCACGCTACCCCATCCGGTAATTTCCGCATCATCAACAAAGACCTGAACCATGCCTCCAGCATTTACGGCCTGATCCAGGACCGATACGGGCGGATCGTGATCGCCGATGCCGATGTCGACATGCCCACGCCGGCCGGCACCCGCTTCGTAAACGCGCCGATGCATTATTTTATGGAGTTCGCCCCCGGCTTCGGCCTGCATGCCGGTTATCTGCCGGGTTACCCGGCTTCACACGGGTGCATCCGCATGCCGAAAGATAAGGCGATTGCCTTCTTCCGCGCCATTTCAGTCGGTACCCCGGTAACGATCTTCGGGTCCGCGCCCCGGGTCCGCCGCTATGAAGCATCGTACCGGAACCGCGATCGGCGCGAGGACTATTCCAATCCCTATTACGATTATCCTGAGCCCGGCGGCCGCGCATACCCCACGGAACGCGCTTACCCCGCCTACCCTTTCCCCTTCGGCTGGTAACGGGTCACACGGCGGGCACGGCGATTTGGCGGGCACAACGTAAGAGTTCACACGGCGAACACGGCGAACACGGCGGAAGGAAGAATGCCACCAATGAGGGCTGCGGGTTGGGCACGCCGGGAATCTACGCCGTCTTTGCCCCGGAGCGGCGGTTGGCGGTAGCCGGGAACTTTAGTGCCGAGTCCTCTCGCCGCCGCTCCGGGGCAAAGACGGCGTACTTCTTGCCAAGTGCCGAATGCA
>JAFBAP010000144.1 GCA_019247695.1 Verrucomicrobiota bacterium
ACGGCGCCACGGCGGAACACGGCGACCACGGCGGGAAGAAGGGGAGAGAGTTCGGGGTTCGGCGTTCGGAGCGGCAGAGAATGCCACAGATGAAGAAGCGCCGCTGCCGTCACCTTAATCTGTGTCAATCTGTGTAATCTGTGGATGTTTTCTCTTTTCTGCGTTCTCTGCGTGTTCTGCGGATGATTCCTGCCTTCCCGCCGTCTCACCCGGCACCCGGCACCCGACACCTGTTACCCGTTACCCGCCACGTCTTCATTTGTGGCATTTTCCGTCATGCCCGGCGTTCGTTGAGGCGGCGGTTAAGCTCGAAGGCAGCGCTGATCAGCGCTAGATGGGTAAACGCCTGGGGGAAGTTGCCCAGGTGCTCCCCGGACGGCCCCAGTTCCTCTGCGTACAGGCCCAGGTGGTTGCCGTAGCCGAGCATCTTTTCGAAGATATACCGCGCACGCGACACATCGCCGGCGCGCGCAAGCGCCTCGATGTACCAGAACGAGCACATGCAAAACGTGCCTTCCTGGCCGGGGAGCCCGTCCGGGTTGCGGTACCGGTACACGAGGGAGTCGTCAACCAGGTACTCGGTGATCGCCTTCATCGTCGAAAGCCAGCGGGGGTCGGTCGGGCTGATAAAACGCACCAGCGGCGCCAGAAGGCAGGCGGCATCGACGAATTTCCCGCCCCGAGCCTGAACGAAACTCTGTAATTCAGGATTCCAGAACTCCGTGTGGATCTGGTTATAGATCGCGTCCCGAGCCGCTAACCAGCGGGCCCGCGGCGCGGGAAAACTACGTCTATCGGCCAGCCGCAACCCCCGATCAATGGCCACCCAGCACATGAGCCGGCTGTAAAAAAGCTCCTGCTGTCCGCCGCGCACTTCCCAGATACCCTCGTCCGGCGCATCCCAGTGGTCGCACACCCAATCGACGAGGTGTGACAGGCTGGTCCAGAGCTCATGGCTGATCGGCTGCCCGTACTTGTTGTAGATGTAGACCGAATCCAGCAATTCACCGTAGATATCGAGCTGGAGCTGGCCGGCGGCGCCGTTACCGATTCGCACCGGGTAGCTGCCGCAGTAACCCTCCCACTGTTCCACCACCTCTTCAGGCAAGTCCTTGCGGCCGTCAATGCCGTACATGATCTGCAGACCGTCTCCCGGACCTACCTCCCGGCACCGGTCTTCCAGCCAGTTCATGAAGGCCCCAGCCTCTGACTCAAAACCCAGCCGGCTCAGGGCGTAAAGGGTAAAACTGGCGTCCCGAATCCAGGTGTAACGGTAGTCCCAGTTGCGCCCGCCCCCGATCGCCTCCGGCAACCCGAAGGTCGGTGCGGCCACGATTGATCCGTAACGCTGGGACGTGAGCAGTTTAAGCACAAGGGCGCTGCGGCTGACCACCTCCCGCCAACGCCCCTGGTAATTGGAGCGGCTGATCCACGATTGCCAGTAGTTCAGCGTGTGTTTGAACGAGGCGGTCTCTTCGTGCTCACGTATCCCGGAGGGCGCACCGTGCTCGAGCTCAAACACAAACAGCGCGCTCTCGTTCGCTCGCAATATAAAATCCGCCCGTACCGACCCGTCTTCGCCAACGGTCAGGTCCGGCTGCGCGCGCAAGCGGAAAGGCGGAATCCGGTCGTTTGCCGGAAGGAACAGGACGTCATTCGCGGCGACCTGTTTAACCTTGTGACCGGTGCGCCCGTAATCGAACCGGGGATGACACGTCATCTCGAACCGGACCTCTCCCCGGACGCACTTCGCGCGCCGGACCAACTGGTGCTCGGCATCCGTATTGCCGCTCTCCTTTTCAACCACTATCGGCATGTAATCGCTCACCTCGCCGACACCGTCGGATGAAAGAAAGCGGGTCATCAGGATGTTGGAATCCGCAACGTAGATCTGTTTCGGCGTCGCATTCTGCAGGAGGGCCGAGAGCTTGAAAGAGCCGCCTTTGTGCGCATCGAGCAACGCCGCAAAAATCGACGTCGAATCAAAATACGGCATGCACAAAAAATCGATGCAGCCGTCCGTACCCACTAACGCCACCGTCTGCAGATTACCGATTATCCCATGACATTCGATTGGGAGATACTTCGGGTTCATACTATACCTGTACGCTTTTGAATGGGGTTGAACACCTTAGAACATCGGGCCGGAACGCATTCTACCTTTTGCGCGAGCGCAGGGCACGCCCTAATTGCTCGACGTTCCCTGGACTTCCGTTGCACTCTTCGCATCGTAGGGCATGGCCCAACTTACCATCTGGACCAACGCGTTCCTCGACGATGCCGCACGGCAGCAATTGCGCCAAGCTGCCGGGGAGCATCGGCTGATCATCGCTTCCTCGACCGATAATGTACTGGCCGAGGGCGCGCCGGACCCGACGATGCACGAGGCCGACGTCGCGTTCGGCCAACCCGATCCCGAGACGCTCGTTACGTGCCCGCGGCTCCGCTGGGTGCAGGTTTCCAGTGCAGGATTCACGCGATACGACACCCCGGCGATTCGCGCGCTCGTCGCGGCGGGCAAACTGCAGGTCACCAACAGCTCGTGGGTTTACGCTGAACCGTGCGCTCAACACGCCCTGGCTTTCATCCTGGCAAGCGCGCGACAACTCCACGCGGCGTACGACGCGCAGCGCGCCAACCACGCCTGGGAGCACCTCGAAATCCGTGCACGGAGCCGGTTGCTCAACCGCAAGACGATCCTGCTGGCCGGATTCGGCTCGATCGGCGCTCGCCTCGCCGAGTTGCTTGCGCCATTCGGGGCCACGGTCTACGGGCTGCGCCGCCGCCGGCAGAGCCTGGCCAACGTTGAGCTCATCACGATCGACGAGCTGCCCGCTACGCTCGCCGGTGCCGATCACGTCGTGAATCTGCTGCCGGATGACCCGTCCACGCGCCTTTTCTTTAACGCCGCGCGTTTTGAACAGTTCAAATCGGGCGCCGACTATTGCGCCATCGGACGCGGCACCACCACCGACCAGGATGCGCTCCTGGGCGCGTTGCGTTCCGGCCGCCTTTCGGCCGCATACCTTGACGTGACTGAACCGGAGCCGTTGCCGCCGGATCACCCGCTCTGGTCGGCTCCCAATTGTTACATCACGCCGCACTCGAGCGGCGGCCACGCCGACGAATCCGAGCGCCTGGTGGAACATTTCGTTCGTAACCTGCACCGGTTCGAACGGCAGCAACCGCTGGACAACCGGATCTTGCAGCCGGGCGGCTGAACCGCGCCAACCGCGCAGCGTCGCACCGGCCGCCCGCCCAGATTAGGCTTGCGTCCGGCGGATCGCGCCTGCTTAGGTGTGGCCCTCGAACGAATTGACCACCTGAGAGTCGCGCCGTGATGATCCGACCCGCACTTCCCAAAATCAGTGTTGCGCTGAGTCTGCTCCTCTTCAGCGCAGCCTGGCCCGGGCTTGCCCAGGCCCAGACTCGAGGACAGGTTGCCCCGTCAGCCACCGTTCCCGGTCAGGTCCAGCCCCGGTCACCGCAGGCGCCGGCCAAGCCGGACGCTTCGCCGTCTCCGGACGATGCCCGGCTTGTCGCCCTGCGCCAAAGCGTGACGGCTTCCATCAGCAAAGTTCTCGACCGCATTCAGGGTGAAGAGGCCCAACTCTACCGAAGACTCTCTTATTTCCAGAAACCGGAACGCCTCGATCCGAACAGTTACGCATCGGTCGACGAAGTGCAGGATTGGCAAAAACTGCTGCAGCAATTGCACGACAAGGGCGACCTGGTGGCCAGCCTTTACGCAAACGCCGGCAAGAACCTGGATGCGGAACTGACTAACGCGAGGGTGAACGTCGAGATCGCCCAACGCGTCCGGCAGATGGTCCTGGACGGTTTCCCGTGGGAAACCATCCAGAAGAAAAACCGGTGCTTCCAGCAATACGTGGACGCTCACGGCAAGCTGCTTGCCTTCTACGAGAAAAACTGGGGCGCCTGGGATGCCGGGCAGCCATTGAAGTTCAAGACGGGCCAGCTCGCGGGCGCCTATCAGAAAATCAAGGACCAGGTCGTTTCGGCTGGCAAGGAATTGGACCAACAGTATAAAGCCATGGCTGAGTAACGGAATCTTCCGCCTTCGTCCCCGCTAAACCCATCATTGCAGTGAGTAAATCCACCTTCTCCCGCCATTTGATCTGTTCCAGCCGGCCGTTCGCCCTGTTGTTTCTGACGGGGTTTGCTTGTCAGTCGGCTTCTGCGCAATCCGCTTCGCCCGGCAACGCCGCCCGCGCGGCTGCCGCCGGCGGCAAACCGGTGCCTGCAGCAACGTCAATTGCCGGGACGCCAAACGCGGCCAACACGCCGCTGCCAGGAGCAGTCGGACCGGCCGGACCGGCCGCGTCGAATTCGCCTCAGACCGACGCCGACGCCCAAAGAAAGTTCGCCGCGATGTCCGATGAGCTGAGACAGCGCATCGCGTACGCGGCCGACAAGGTGATGAAGCCGCTGGTTCAGGCTGAAGGTCAACTGTACAACCGCTTCACCTACTTTGAGAAGCCGGAACGGCTCGATCCGAACACGTTCGGCTCCAGGGACGAAGTGGTAGCCTGGAAAGATTCGCTGAAGCAGTTTCGCGGCGACGAGGAACTCGTCGAGAAACTCTACGCGAACATGTCGGACAATTTCGAGAATGCGCTGGTTTCACAACGGATCAGCGGCCAATTGGCAACGTCGATAAAGAAGCAGATCGTAGGTTCAATGCCCTGGGACGTCATTCAAAAGAAAGAAAAAGTCGTCAGCGAGTTCATCGACACTCACGGTAAACTGCTGAGCTTTTATGAGACGAATTGGGGCACTTGGAAGGCGAGCGGGCGTGCCGGTGTTCCGACGTTCGACAACGCGAAACTGGCCGACACTTACCAGCAACTGCGCGACAAAATCACCGTCTCCGGCCAGCAGATTGTACAACTCTACGCGAAGCTGAAAGAGTGAGGAAATGCCACGAGCGGAAAAATGCCGCGAATGACGAATCCTGGCGTGTGGCGTTTCCCGGAGCGTATCGCTCGCGTCGTTCGAATGGCCGGTGCGGGTTGATTGCTCTCTGCCGTCAAAGGTGTTTCCCCAAGGGACAAAGCCCACCCCAGATCCTGTAACCAATGCTACAGGAGGGGGGCGGGCCCAGGCCACCGTGCCCGTGATCGCTCAGCCTTGCGAAGCGCCAAACGCCTCCCGGAAAAATTCCTCCATCTCGTGCCATGCCCGTCCGGCAACTTCAGGGTTATAGCCAACGCCCTGCATCCCGGCAGCGTGAATTTTATCGGCGTCCGGATTCATGAACGCATGGACCGCCCCTGAGTAGACGATGAATTCGTAGTTCAATTTCTGCTGGTTCAAAGCGTGCAGAAAGGCCTCGACCTGGTCTTTTGTCACCAACGGGTCCAACCCCCCATGCAGCAGGAGAAACCTGGCCCGGGTCTTTTCCCCGGCATCCGCCGGCGCCGGGATGAGCGCGCCATGGAAGCTGACGATGCCTTTCAGCGGCGCCCCGGTGTAGGCCAGGGCTTGGCTGACGGCGCCGCCTAAACAAAAGCCGATCGCCCCCAGCTTACTGTCGTCCACCAGACCGGTCTTCTGTAATTGATCGAGACCGAGCTGCGCGCGCTCGGCCATGAGGGGCTTGCCGTAAAGCTGGCCCGCAAGCGCTTTCGCCTCCTCCGGATTCGTTGTGGACCGGCCGTCTCCGTACATATCGACAACCAGAGCCACATAACCCAGCCTGGCCAGTTCCTCACCCTTTTGCTTGTCGAAGTCGTTCAACCCCCACCACTCCGGAAAGACCAAAACGCCCGGCACCTTTTTCCCCGTGGTTTGCCCCGAATCGTAGACCAGGAAACTTCGGAAGGAAGTTCCATTGGCGTCGTACGAGATGGTTTTGGTCACCATTTCGCTACGTGCCAGAGCGGCAAAGGAACATAGACATAGCAGACCGATAAAGGTTCTCATGGCGGGACAATGCCACAAATCGAAGAGAGTGTCGGGTGTCACGGTGGAACCCGGCGACGACAGCGAAAAGATTTAATCATCCGCAGAACACGCAGAAGAACGCAGAAAAGAGAAAACATCCACAGATTACACAGATTGACGCAGATTAAGGGGACTTGGCGGCAACTCTAAGGGTTGACGCTCGCACCCACCCCCATGCTGCCGCTCCGAACTCCGAACTCCGAACTCCGAACTCCGAACTCTTTCCTCTTCCCGCCGTGGTCGCCGTGTTCCGCGGTGGCGCCGTGTGAACTCTTACGTCGTGCCCGCCGTGTAACCGACACCCGACACCCGCTACTCATTACCCGTTACCCGTTACTCGTTACCCGTTACCCGCCACTCTCTTCCATTTGCGGCATTCTCCCTAAGAGCCCGGCGTGAGGAGGCCGGAAGCCAGGTTGATTGCGAGCGCCAGGATGACGGTGTTAAACATGAACGAGAGCAGGCCGTGCACCAGCGCCAGGCGGCGGATTGCCGGAGCGGTAATCTGAACATCCGACACCTGGAAGGTCATCCCGATCACAAACGAGAAATACGTAAAATCCAGAAAATCGGGCCTCTTTGTGTTGGGGAACTCGAGCCCGTCGCCGGGTTCATCGTCGCGATCATCCTCGTCGCCCCGCTGATAATAGAGGTGCGCGTAGTGCAGGGCAAAAATCGTGTGAAGCAGGGTCCAGGAGCAGAGGACGGTTCCGACCGCCAGCAGAAGGTGGGTAAGCAGGATTCGACCATGGAAGGCCTTGGCTGTAGCCAGCACGCTGACCACGGCCGCCAGGCTGGCCAGGGCGCCGATTACCACCACAGAAAAGATGGCGATGCGGCTGGTGTCCTGGATCCGGGCGGTTCGCACGGCGGTGAACGCGTCGGACGTGATGATTTGCAGCCAGGCCAGCACGAGCGTGGTAACGGCGAAACTGTTCCAGATGGTGATCAGCTGCACTTCCCGCGACAAGCGCCCGAGGGTGCAGAGGGTGACGACGGCGGCGACCCCCAGGGACACCAGCATCCGATGCCGGGCGTCGATGCTTCGTGGCCGGCTGTCTTTCGTGGCGGTGATCATGGGCAGGCCGCGTGAACCAGCGCGCTCGCTCTGCGGTAGACCTCCGGCAGGATGAGCGTCGATGCGCCGTCGCTCAAGATGCTGAGGTCAACCCGCAGTTCTTCGGCGATGATTTTCCGGATCCGGTCTACGTGCAGGTTTTTCCGGTCCAAACGATTCTGACTGGCCCAGCGGGCAGCCGCCACGATCAGGCTGGAAACCTGCTCGGCGGTAAGCTTCTCGGTGTTGATGATGATATCGAAATCGCTGTGGTCGTTAATGTCGAGCCCGTAGAGTTCCAGGTACCTTCGACGGTTCTGTTCGTCGCGCTGCAAGGTACGGTAAAGCACGGCCTCGTAGCTGGGAGCTTTTTCCTTCTCGCGCTGGTAGATGCGGCTGGCCCGGGTCTCCAGGGGCGCCTGCAGCCATACCCGCAGGTCGGCATCGACCAACCAGGCCGCCAGACGCGAACCGACCACCACCCGCGGCCGTAATGACGCCCGGATCAGGTTCAAATCGGTCAGGAAATCAAACACCCGCGTTTCCGACGCCTGTCGCTGGATTTCCTCAAACGGCACTCGCAGGTCACACGCCAGGTCACGGAAGGTGTAATTAACAACCGCCAGTCCGAGGGTTTCACCCACGTTTTTCGTAGCCGTGGTGTTGCCACACCCGCTGTGGCCGGAGATAGCAATGCGTAAGGGAGAAAGTTTGGTTTCCACGGTGAAGTTGTTGCGCACCAGCGGAGGCCATCACAGGGGGGAAGCATGGCCGGCAGGCGCGCACGCTTGCAAACTCATCAACTCGGGTTTGGTGCAATCGCTTTGCAAAAACCAGCGGTAGACCTGTTCAATGCCTTCCCTCAAGCCGATGGCGGGACGCCATCCCAAGGCTTGCAGGCGCGAGGTGTCGAGCAACTTCCGGGGTGTTCCGTCGGGCTTGCCCGGATCAAAAACCAGTGAACCCTGAAATCCGACGACGTCGCAAATCAACTCGGCCAATCCACGAATGGTCACATCCTGGCCCCACCCGACATTGATGATCTCCGGAGAATCGTAGTTTTCCAGCAGAAAGCGTAACGCGTCCGCCAGATCGTCGGTGTGCAAAAACTCCCGCCTCGGCGTGCCGGTACCCCAAACGACGACTTCCGACCGGCCGGCAACCTTGGCTTCATGGATTTTGCGAAGCAACGCCGGAAGCACGTGCGACGTTTGCAGCTCAAAATTGTCGCCCGGCCCGTAAAGGTTGGTCGGCATGGCCGAAATGAAATTGGCGCCATACTGCCGGGCGTACGCCTGGCAAAGTTTGATGCCGGCGATTTTCGCAATCGCGTACGGCTCATTCGTCGGCTCCAGGGGCCCCGTCAGCAGCGCCTCTTCCCGGATCGGCTGTTCGGCGAACTTCGGGTAGATACAGGAACTGCCCAGAAAGAGAAGTTTACGGACGCCGTGCTCGTAGCTGGCCGAGATAAGGTTATTTTGGATCTCCAGGTTATGCAGCAGAAAGTCAACCGGGTACCGGTGATTAGCCTGGATGCCGCCGACCCTCGCCGCCGCCGCCACCACGAGGGCCGGCTTCTCGTGCCGGAAGAAGTGCCAGACGGCCGCCCGGTCCCGCAGGTCCAGCTCTGACCGGGCACGCGTGAGGATGCGACGATAGCCGTACGCTTGCAGGTTGCGTACGACCGCGCTTCCCACTAACCCGCGATGGCCGGCCACGAAAATCGACTCGGTCTGCATGAGGTGGGTTAGCTAATCCCTTTCGGCGGCGGCGTCAACGAACTCCGGCACCCCGGTTTTGGTTTCGGGACTCCGTGATGTATGGTGAAAGCCTTCCAAACTTATGAATGTCGAGTTTGATCCGGTCGAGGAAGTCCTCGAAGATCTCCGGCGAGGCAAACTGGTCATTGTGACGGATGACGCCCAGCGGGAAAACGAGGGTGATCTCATCCTGGCCGCAGAAAAGGCCACGCCATCCTTGATCAGCTTCATGATCCGGTACACGTCGGGCGTGATTTGCGTGCCGATGACCGGCGAAGATCTGGATCGCCTGGAGTTGCCGCTGATGACGGTTCGCAACACGGAGTCGATGCGCACCGCTTACACCATTTCCGCAGACGCTCGCGAGGGCGTCACGACCGGGATTTCGGCCGCAGACCGGGCCCGGACCATCCGATTGCTCGCGGCCCCGGACACTCGCCCGGAGGAACTGGTCCGGCCGGGCCACGTCTTTCCCCTACGCTACCGCCCCGGCGGGGTGTTGCGGCGCGCGGGCCACACCGAAGCCGCCGTCGATCTGGCCCGTCTGGCCGGCCTGCGTCCTGCGGGGGTGCTGGCGGAAGTCGTCAATGATGACGGCACGATGGCGCGCCTTCCTGATCTGATCGAGTTCAAGAAACGGCACGGGCTGAAGATGTCCTCCATCGAGGACCTCATCGCTTACCGCCGGTCGCGCGAGAAACTCATCAAACGCGAGCAAGTGGCGCCGCTGGTAACCGATTACGGCGACTTTCAACTGCACCTGTACCGCTCGGTGGTCGACGACATGCATCACCTCGCCCTGGTCAAAGGCAGTGTGGTCAGCGGACGGCCCACGCTGGTTCGCGTCCACAGCGAATGCCTGACCGGCGATGTCTTCGGATCGCGCCGCTGCGATTGCGGCAATCAGTTACACACCGCCCTTAAACAGATCCACGAAGCCGGTTGCGGCGTCCTGGTCTACATGCGCCAGGAGGGACGCGGGATCGGACTCGCCGCCAAGATCCATGCCTACAAATTGCAGGAGGCCGGCTTCGATACCGTCGAAGCCAACGAACGGTTGGGTTTCCCGACTGACCTGCGCGAATACGGTCTCGGCGCACAGATCCTGGTGGACCTCGGCGTGCGCGACATCCGCCTCTTGACCAATAATCCCAAGAAGGTCGTCGGGCTGCAGGGTTACGGCTTGAACATCGTCGAGCAGGTACCCATGAAAATCGTGCCTAACCCGTTTAATGAGCGTTACCTGGAAACCAAACGGCTTAAAATGGGCCATATCCTCTAGGGAATGCCACAAGCGGAAAAATGCCACAAATGCCACAAATGAAAGACCTTCCGGGCTCCCCATCACGGCGTTGAACGCTGCCAGCACTCCTGATCGGTCCTTGAGGTCTCACCAAGAAACGTCAGAGCCAGATCTTCTTTCATTTGTGGCATTTTTCCGCTTGTGGCATTTAGTTGCGGGTACGGCCATTAGGCGTATCGTCACCCACTCATGGCGACGGAACTACCTCCACGACCGGTCTCTACCTCGCTTGTGCACCGGTTGGCGATCGTGGCCAGCGAGTACCACGAGCAATACGTGGACGGCCTGATCCGGTCAGCCCGCCGCGAACTGGAGACGATCGCACCCGCCGCCACCGTCGATGTGTTCCGGGTTCCGGGCTCGTTTGAGATTGCGCTGGGCGTCGAACGAGTGGCCGCCCTGCGAGGACCGGACGCGATTCTGGCCTTTGGGGTGATTTTTGATGGAGAGACCTTGCACGCCTCATTGATTGCGGAGGCGGTGACGGCGAGTTTGCTGCAGACCAGCATCCGGCACGCCCTTCCGGTTCTCCATGAAATTCTGGTGGTAAAGACGCACGAGCAGGCGCGTGCCCGGTGTCTGGATGACAAACTTAACCGCGGTGTCGAGGCGGCGCGCGCTACGGTGAGAATGCTGGGCGCTCTGGCTGAGGTTGCTGCAACCAAGAAGTAGTATGGGCAAACGTCGAGAAGGCCGCGAAGTCGCGCTCCAACTCCTGTTTCATTGGGACTTAAACCGTCACGAGCAGCTCACGGAGGAAGATCTCTCTCGTTTCTGGAGCCTTCGCAGCGTTGCGCCCGGCCTGAAGGAGTTTGCCGTACAACTTGTTCAAGGGGTGATTCTGCACCAGGCGGACATCGACGAAAAGATCACGCGTTACACGGCCAATTACGAACTGAAGCGCATCTCCGCGGTGGACCGGAATATCCTCCGAATGGCGATTTATGAAATGTGGCACGTGCCCGACGTCCCGCCGGTCGTCGCGATCAACGAGGCGATCGACATCGCCAAAAAGTTCGGTACGGAAGAGTCCAGCCGCTTCGTGAACGGGGTTCTGGACCGCGTCAAGATGGACCTGAAGCGGCCGCTGCGCACGTCCCTCCCCGGCAAGGGAGCGGAAAGCGGCTAGGGCGGCCCGCCCGAATCCGGGTGTAAGGTCTAAGGTATTTATGGCGTTCGGTTTTTTTCGAGACATCATCGATCGATTTGCCGGTAAAGCGGTGGATTGGGACGAACTGGAGGAGATGTTGATTCGTTCCGACATCGGCGTGCCGATGACGCTCCAGATCGTGAGCGAGCTGCAGCAGCGGCCCGAAAAAGTGACGGCGCGCGACATTGTGAACGTCACGCGGGCCCACATCGAGAGCATTTTCCCGGCATCGAACCCGAGGCTGCGTCCGCTGCCGAACCGGCCCAGAGTGGTGCTCGTTGCGGGGGTGAACGGGACCGGTAAAACGACCTCCACGGCGAAGCTTGCTTACCTTCTGAAAAAGGAGCGTCACACCGCGATGCTGGCGGCCGCCGACACGTTTCGGGCGGCTGCGATCGAGCAGCTCAAAATCTGGGCGGACCGGATCGCGGTCGAGATCATTGCCGGTGAGTACAACGCCGACCCTGCCGCCCTTTGTTATGATGCGTATAGTGCCGCTCACCGGCGCAACATCGAATTCCTGATTTGCGATACCGCGGGACGGCTGCACACGAAAAGCAACCTGATGCAGGAACTGAGCAAGGTGGTGCGCAGCCTTAAAAAACACGATGAGGGTGCCCCTCACGAATGCCTTCTCGTCGTTGACGCCACAACCGGCAGCAACGCCCTCGTGCAGGCGAAGGAATTCAAGCAGGCGGTCGGCCTGACCGGCCTCATCGTGACCAAACTGGACGGCTCCGGCAAGGGCGGCATCGCTGTTGCCATCCAGAATGAACTGGGTCTGGCGCCGAGATTCATCGGGACGGGAGAACACCTGGAAGATTTCGCCTATTTCGACCGGGACGAGTTCGTCGAGAAACTGCTGTGATAAGGACGCTCGGTCACACGGCGGCCACAGCGGGTTGGGCGGGCACGGCGACAGAGTTCACACGGCGACCACGGCGAGAAGACTGAATTACCTGGAACCCGATGCTCGACTGCAAATTCGGTACCCGGCAACGATTATGCCGTCTTTGGCCGGAGCGGCGGTTGGTAACAGCCAGGAGCTTTAGTGCCGATTATTCCAGCCGCCGCTCCGGCCAAAGACGGCATGAATTCCAGCCGCGCAAAATCGGCAGCCCGCTTTTGTGGCATTCCTCTTCTCGCCGTGTTCGCCGTGGCTCGCCGTGTTCGCCGTGTGAACTCTGTCGTTGTGCCCGCCGAACCCGCTGTGGCCGCCGTGTGACGGAAACGCCCGCCTACCCCTGTTTGAGGCGCTCGACGGGACGCTCGACGTCCAGGGGCTCACCGGCAGGCTGCTGCCGTGTGAAATGAAGCTGGAGAACGCGCCGGCCGTCGGTTTGGGTGATGGTGACGAGGTAATTGCCGATCCGGACTTGCTCACCTTGTTTCGGCAAATGCCCAAGCAACTGCACGACGTAGCCGCCGATCGTGCTGACGTCGACGGCCTCAAGCTCGAGCCCGGCCAGATCCCGCAACTCGTAAAGGTTCACCTGCCCTTGAACGATGAATTCCTCTGCGTTAAGACGCACAAACTTCTTGGCCTGCTCCTGGTCGAACTCGTCCTTGATCTCGCCGACGAGTTCACCGAGCACGTTGTCGAGAGTGACAATGCCGACGGCGCCGCCGTATTCATCCACCACCACGGCGAAGTGCGCGCGCCTCGCCAGAAAAAGCTTCAACAGCTTCTCCAGCGGCATGAACTCGGGAACCGGCATCAGTTCCCGTTTTACGGCGAGGATATCAGGTTTTTCCTTTTTTATCTCGCGCATCAGGTCCTTGATGTGAATAAGGCCGATGGTGTTGTCCAGGTGTCCCTGAACCAGAGGAAATCGGGTATGACCGGACTTCAAGGCGACCTGCAGGTTCGCTTCGAAACTGTCCTGGATGTCCAGGTAAACCACGTCGCCTCGCGGCGTCATGATGTCGCGCACGACGCGGCGGCGAAAGTCGAGCGCATTAATCAGAATTTCCTTGCTGAGGGCGGTGACGTCAGACCCGGTGTCGCTCTCCGTCAGAATGACCCGCAGCTCCTCTTCGCTGTGTCCGAGTTCCGTTTCGGCGACGGGGCTCATACGCAGGATGGTGCGCAGGATCCAGTCCGCTGAGGTTTGGAGAAACCAGATGGCCGGGCGAAAGACGATGTAAAAGACGTGCAGCGGCGCACTGATCCACAGGCTCAGGGCCAACGCCTTGCGGATGGCGACCGACTTCGGGGTAACTTCGCCCAACACGATGTGCAGGTAGGTGATGACGGCAAATCCGAGGATGAAAGAGATCCCATGAAGGGCCGGTCCGTGGCCGATGCCGATCCGGCTCAGCAGCGGCTCGAGCAATCGAGCGACGTACGGTTCACCGATCCAGCCGAGCCCCAGGCTCGCCAGCGTGATGCCGAGTTGCGTCGCCGAAAGGTAACCGTCCAGGTTGGAAATGACGTGCCGGGTGAACGTGACCCTTTTCTCGTTTTCGTCTTCCAGTGCTTCCAACTGGCTTCCGCGCACCTTCACCAGGGCAAATTCGGAAGCGACGAAAAAGCCGTTCAGGAACACCAACAGCAGGATCACAAACGCGTGCCAGAAGACCGAACCCACGGTGACCGAGCCCGGTTCATCGGCTCCGATGATCCACGCGGCAGCGGCAGTGTCTATGGTCATGAGAAGACAGCACCTCCGAACAAAATAGTTACTTCGACCGGGCAAACAAACATGACAACCAGATCCTTCATACCCGATTCGGGTCTGTCGCGCTAACTGAGCGTCTGCGTCCGGGCGTGTCCAGTCGGGAAGCCTGAAAAGGCCTGCCGGAAAAAACGGATCTCAATCTGGAGGGTCGGGGTAAATTGCTGCGCCGCGTCACCGGCGGGCCACCTGGGAGGGGAAACGTTCCGGAGCGCCGCATCGGGCTGCCCGAAGCGATGCGAAATTATCTAACCAGCCTTCCCGGCCGAAATCAGCGGTCCCATCGCGACAAGCCCAAAGCCTGCATGACCGGGTGCCCTTGAGTCGCTGCGCAAGATCGAAAACACCGAGCCTGGTGTAAATAACCCGGGAAACCGGATCACCAACTGGATTTGGTAACTCCCGGAATCAACCCCTGCGAAGCAAGCTCGCGAAAGGCGATACGGGAAAGGTGAAAACGACGTATGTAGGCGCGGCGCCGGCCGCTCGCCTCGCAGCGATTCACCAAACGGGTCGGGCTGGCATCCCTCGGGAGCTTGGCAAGGCCTTCGTAATCGCCTTTCGCCTTCAGTTCAGCGCGAATCGCGGCGTACTTTTCCACCGTTTTCTGCTTGCGCTTGTTCCTCTCAGTCCAGCTCTTCTTTGCCATAATAACAAGAGCGGGGAAAGTATCGCACTGGTCCCGAATTGCAACCGAAACTTTCAGTATCCGCCGGGCGGTTTCTTGTGTGCGGAGCCGGCCGGGTTCGGCCCTCTCCGGCGCGCCCGCTCCCCTCCCCCTCCATGCCGGCGGGCATCCTTCACCGGGTTTCATCCCAGAACTGACGAAAGGCGTTGCTCCAGTTTCGGGTGAGCACGCGGTCTCGCGCACGCTGGCCCATGCCGGCACGCAGCTTCGGGTCACAAACCAGGGTTCGCACCGCGGCGGCAAACGCGCCCACGTCAAGCCCCCGGGTCACCAAGCCAACATCACCATCACGCACCAATTCCTGCGGGCCGCCGTGGTCTGAAACCACGCAAGGCAAACCCGCCGCCTGGGCTTCGAGGACGACGTTTCCGAAGGTATCCGTCGTGCTCGGAAAAACGAAGATATCGGCGGACGCATACGCCGTGGCGAGCTCCTTCCCGTTCAGGTACCCCGTGTAGCAGCCCTCCGGGAATTGTTCACGCAACTCTCTCAGGTACGGACCGTCGCCCACCAGCAGCATGCGGATTTTCAAACCTTCCGCCCGGAGCTTATGGAACGCACCGATCGCCACGTCGAGGTTTTTTTCTTTCGACACGCGGCCGACGTACAATAACCCGATTTCATCCGGGGCTTTACCGTAACTCTCCCAAAAGGCCGGGTCACGGAGGGCCGGGGTAAACAAGTGGGTATCCAATCCGCGCGGCAGGAGTTTCAGGCGTTCCTTCGGCAACCCGTTCTGGATCCAGCGCTGCCGGTAGTACTCCGAGTTCACGTAGACGAGATCGAACTGGGAATAAAACCAGTGCATGAAGTTCGAAGCCAGGGTCTCCATGTAGTTGTCCTGCGTGAGAATCCGCACGTATTGCGGAAAATCCGTGTGATAAATCCCGGTGGTCTTCAGGTCCAACATCTTGGCGGCCAGCAGGGCGGTCAGGCCAACCGGGCCGGGCGTGCTGATGATCACCTCGCTGAAACGTTCGCGCTGAATGTAGTCGAGCATGTGCAGCACCGGCGGAAAGCTGAGCTTCTGCAGTTCGTACTCCGGCAGCTCAAATTCTCCTATCGGCGGGAAGTTTTTGATCGGGATGCCGTGCACGCCGACGCTCTCACGAGAGGTTACGACGATGAGTTCCGCCCCGTTCTCACGCGCCGCCGCGGTCATCTTGCGAATGGTGGTGGCCACCCCGTTCACGTCTTCCAGGGTGTCGGTGAACCAGGCGCGCTTGGTATTCTCAAGCTCAGGCGGCACCGTGCCGACCGTCCCAAGACAGATCTCGCGGAGCCGCGGCCGGGACGGCGCCTGGCTCTGAAACCCGTAAAAATACGGGCCGAGCAGGACGCCCATCGGCAACAGGGCGCTCAAGCTCTGCACGGCCTCGATGACGTTTCCGCCCCTGATCTGGTGGACAAACTTGTCAAAAAACCGGAACGCGAGCTGATTGGAAACCAACGCGACCAGCAGGAAGGCGCGCCGTTCCGGCTCAGCCACCCCTTCCGTCTCGCGGGCAATTTGAGCCTGCACCGCGGGACTCCCGAAGTAATTGGCGAGTTCGGGCCAGATCGAGAGGTTCGCCGGCTTGACCAGGTCGAAGATCTTGCCGGACAAGATGCCGTTGGAAACCAAGGCGATTTTTTCGCCCAGGGTAAACTGGGTCGGGTTCTTGCCCTCCATGAACCGTGAAAAAACGATTTCCAGAAAGCCGAGGTTCGGATTCACGGCGCCCGCGAATTTATCCTTCGCAAACTGGTAGGCCAGGTTGTAAAGGCCGTGCGAAATGACGATCGGCGTGCCGCCATGGCCATGAATCAGGCAGTTGCCGTCGGCCACGAAGCGAAGGTAATCGGATGGGGTGCGGCCACCCGGGGTTTCCGTGTAGGCCGAAGCGGGAAAAATGCCGGCGTGATCGTCTGATCCCGCCACAAGAATTTTCCGGGCCGGCTCCGGATGCGTGGGAGCGAGATTCTGCCGGTTGGCAAATTCCTCGATCATCGCGGGGGTCAGCGAGTGCAGGAGGTACTGGACGACGCTGCTGAGCAACGTGTCCCTTAACCCATTCACCCCTTCAAAATGCTTGAAGAGCAGAATCAGCCGCTGGAGGTGATCCGCCGTCAGCTGCCGATTTTTGTCGTAGAGCGGGTGAGCCACCGCGTGAACCAGTCCTTGTTGGGCCAGGTAAGCCTGCAGCTCGTACAGGTTGTCCCTCAGGCCCTGGATCTCGCGATGTTGCGCCTCGCTCAGGTTCCAGACCAGCAGGTGCACAGCGACTTTATCCTCAGGAAAGCGCGCCGTTACCTCCTCGCTCAGGAATGTGCCGGGCAGATCGGCAATTTCCAGACAGCCGTCGATCCGGTTGTGGTCGGTGAGGGTGACAAACGTCATCCCTTTATCCTTCAGTACCTTATAAAGCCTGCGCGGATCGGAGTAGCTGTCCGGAAAATCGAATCTCCGGAAAAACCATTCCGCCGAGCGATCGCTGAAACGAGAATGCAAGTGAAGGTCAACTTTGGCCGGCATGCGTGAGGCTTACAGAAAAGGCACTCCGGTGACTTGCGCAAGTACGAGTCAGCGGTCCACAAGTTACACAGAAGAATATCTGCAGAACACGCAGATAACGCAGAACAGAGATAAAACGTCCACAGAGGGTGTCGGGTAAAGTTCGGAGTTCGGAGTTCGGAGTTCGGAGTTCGGAGTTCGGAGTTCGGAGTTCGGAGTTCGGAACGCCATCATGGGTGCCGGTTGCCGCTGTCAAGTCCAGCGTTTGGGATTCTTTTTCTGCGTTCTTCTGCGTGTTCTGCGGATGATTTCTGTCTTTCCGCCGTGGTCGCCGTGTTCCGCCGTGGCGCCGTGTGACCCGACACCCGACACCAATTGTTCATAGCAGACCGGCTGCCGTTCACGGGCGGCCCGGCGAACGATTTCAAGCACCTGCACCCAGATTTCCGGGTAGCGCCGGTCGGGCGGGTGCAGCCCGATGCGGAGAACTTCCCGTTGCCGCAAGCGCCGGTCCAGCCAGGCATTCCAGCGCAGGCTTGCCCATCGCCGCCATGCGGCTCGGGTGCTCCAGACCAGGGAGCGGGATGCCAGGTAACGGCCGGTCATGAGGTCGTCGACGCCGTGTACCGTCGTGGTGTAGCGAAAACCGCAGGCTTGCACGGCGGATTTTGCGCCGGCGCCGAGCAACCATGCGGGGGCGATGAACCCGGCAAAGGGACACGGCAGAAAGCCGAAATCGGCCAGTCCCTGGCGCAACCGCCGGGAAGCTTGCTCCTGGTCGAGGTCATAAAATTCGCCTTCACCCGCCGTATAAAGCCGCGTGGTCCAACGATCCCGGAACGTTTCCCCGGCCCGCTGATCCCTTAGGTGATAGTAGCCGTGGAGGACGGCTTCGTGCCCCTGCCTTACCCGCGTGGTGAGCCACTGTTGAAATCCGGGTGCTTTAGTCACCGGGGCGCGCCGGTGGTGGTCGGGGATAACCAACAGGGAGGTAGTCGAGACGCCGGCCGCAGCCAGGTCTTGCAGCATCGGTTCGCAGTCCGGCTGGGTCAGCGGAGAAACGTCATGAACGGAAACGACGAGGCGGCGCATAAACACGTTGCAAACGCTCGCTCAGAGCAAAAAACAAAACGACAACCCCCATGGCGACGGGCCACCAGTCACCCAGCCGGGCGTAAAGGGTCTCGGCGTTGAACAGCGGGGTCTCGAGATCGGCGGTTACGGCCGCAGAAGGTTCTTCGCGGGTCTGAGCCATCACCCGCCCTGTCGGCGACTGGAGTAACGAACCTGCGCCGCGCCCGCTGAAAATCAGGGCTCGCCCGTACGCGGCAGCCCAAAGCTTGAGGTTGTTGCGGAGTTGGCGTCCGGCCCACCGCGACCGGCCCGGAACGTCGAACAACACGATCCAGACCGCGGCCTGAGTCGTCAGAGCGGTTCGTAGTAGGGGCGGCGCCCCGCCCTGCCAATTCAGAAGCGGCAGCCAACTCGCGTCCCGGTAACTGAACGGGGTCAGGTTACGGACCGGCGCCGTACTGAATGGGACGAAGAACGCCGCGTTGTTCAGCGGGGCAAACAGGCTGGTAACCGTGCCGGGCAGCACGGTTCGCGAACCGATCAGGCCCCGGCCCGGGGCCCCCGCCACGCCGCTGAACAGGCCGGTGGATTTACCGATTCCCAACTCGCTGAGTTTACCGTAGCCGGCCGGGTTGAAGACTGCCTCGCGCCAGACGAGCAGGTCAAAACCAGGCGCGCCGGCCGCCCGGGAAAGGGCCGCCAGGGAACCGGTATCCGCATTCCTGACGCTGGCGCATAACACCTTGCGCCGGAGAACATTTTCGCTCGGGTGCGTCAGGCTGTAAAAACCGGCGAGGGCGCAAAGAAAGATTGCGGCCAGGGTGGCGGTGACGTCGAACCGCCCGGCCCAGCTCATGCGGCCGGGTTCCCGCGCCAGGCGCCGGACGCTCGTCAAGACGATGACGTTGGCGAACACCAGCATGGTGCCGAGTCCCAGCGGTCCGGTTGCCTTGGTTAACTGCAGGAGCGGCAGGTCACCGGCGATGGCCAACCCGAGCGGGTTCCACGCCGGCATGATCAGGCCGCGGGCCCACTCGAGCACCGTCCAGCCTGCCGCGGTGATCATGGCGACGCGCAGGTGGGCGATCGAACCGGCCCAGGCCGCCGCCGTATCCGCCCGGCTGGGCAGAAGCGGCTGCAGCCTCTTCGGTTTGGCGGGTATCCGGTCCACGGGCGCCGGCAACTTCGCGTAACGCCAGACTAGCCAGGACCAGACCAGCCCGAGCACGCTGAAGCTTAGTACGTTGCTGCCCCACTCGATCCACCGGCCATCGACGATCAGCCACCGGAACAAGCCGCCCCCCATGCCCGCACCAAAGCCGAGACCGGCCAGGACGGCAGGGGCGTACCGGTCCTTGAAGAACAGGCACGGGATGAGGACGGGCACGAGGGCAACCCAGCCCAGCCAGCCCGCAGAATCGATCTCAACGCCGGCGACGGCCAGTGCGGCACTTGCAACACCAAGGATCAGGGCCAACCAGGTTCGCGACATGGGAAGCTAGCCGGCACGAAATTCAAGCCAGCTGCGCCACGCCACCAAAGCCATCCACAGGTAATCCGCAAGCAGGAATCGCTGGGGCAACCACGGCGACGTGACTGCAAGCAGTGCAACCGCGACGGCGGTCAGGCCGAAGTACCATCGCAGAAAGGCCGGCGGCGCCGCAGCCTTCAGATAGAGCCATGCGCCGGCGATTGCGTGGGCAGGAAAGAGCCAGCATAAATTCCAATTCTGGTGCGCCACGGCGTACCGCGTGTACAGGGAAAACGTCAGAATAAAAGCGCCCACCAGCCCAACCAGGAAAAAGAACGCCGCCGAAAGCCGGGCGCAACGGCCGCGCCTTCGCACGAACCAAACGGCGAGCCACACCACCGTGAGGCAGAGCAATACCGGCAATGGTTCGAGCCACGGCGGGAGTTGCGGCAGGGGCTGCGCTTCGTAATAGCGGCGGTGTTCAGAGACCAAAGGCCGGCCGTTCACCCGGGCCTCGAGCACGGCACGTTCCAGGTCTGCCGGCAGGAAGGAGGCGGTGTGCGGGTCAACCGGACGGTCCACCCGGGCGCCGAGCAAAAGGTAAAGGCCGAACCCGGTCCACGGAATCCGCTGCAGGTACGGGTCAAGCATCCCGCGGAAGGTTTGGCCCGGGGTTACCGTCGCCACCAAGGGTTGGCCGAGGATTCTCTCGAAGGCATCCCGGATCCGGGTCGAACAATTATCGAACAGGAAGTCGTAAAGGTACCCCCGATGCTCGGGCAACAGGTTGATCTCGAGGTCACGAAAAAGGGTCTGCTTCTGGTCCGGGGTCAGATCCAGCACCTGTTCGGTCACTCCCTGACCCAGTTCACCCCGCTCACTCATTTCGGCCAGGGCAGGCCCCACCGCCAGCAGGTAAAGCAGGTCGCCCCGGGCGAATTTCAGGTAAAAGTTCGGCGTATCGAAATCGAAGGTGCCGTAGTTGTAGAGCCGGTCAAACCCGAGCTCGTCGTCCTGGACTCGGATCGAGCTATGCCCAAAGGCGGTGTAAAGCTCTTCGCCCGGACTATATGTCACGAGCGAAACGCGGGCCTCGTCCGACAGGCGCGGCACTTGGATGGCCTGCCCTTCACGCAGCGGTTGCGCTACCGCCACGCTCAGCAGCAGGCCCGTACCGAGAAGAAAGGCTGTCCAGGTTTTCAGCCGGACAAGAAAACGCTTTTCCAAGGAAGCGATTTTACAGGATCAGCCCGCCGCCGCAACGCGCTCCGGCCGGCTGGCGGCGGCGGCGAGACGTGAGATGATCCGGGCGGGGACTCGACCTTACGCCGCTCTCGTTTTGGCATCGGCCTCCAGCTCGGCCCATAAACGGTTCAAGGCGGCGGCAAGCTCCGCCTTTGCCGCCGGCAGGGTCTGTTCATTCAACCCTTCACGCTTGCCCGACAGGTAAAATTTCATTTTCGGTTCCGTTCCGGAAGGGCGAACCACCACCCGGCGATCGTCCTCGAGGAACAGCATGAGCATGTTTTCCTTCGGTATAAGGTCGCCTTCGCTATCGGTGATCCCGCCCCCGCTGAAGTCACGGATGCCCGTTACCCTGGCGCCGTCCAGGGTCGCCGGCGGATTCGCCCGATACGCTTCGACCAATCGTTTGATCCTGGCGGCGCCTTCAGCCCCTTCAAGTACCAGCCAGTTGCTCTGTTCCAGGTAGTAGCCAAACTGGAGGTAAATGCGGTCCAGCAGGTCATCGAGGGTCACGCCCTGAGCCTTTGCGTACGCCGCCACTTCCGCGAACATCATCACCGCGCTGTTGGCGTCCTTGTCGCGAACGAAATCCGCGCCGCTGTAACCGTAGCTCTCCTCGCCGCCGAACACGAAATACGTCGATTTCTCGAGCCGCAAACGGCGGGTCTCTTCCTCGGACAGCGACCGGTATTGCAACTGCGGGAGTTCCGGAAGGGCGTGCTCGTATTTTGCCAGTTTCGCCCCGACGTATTTGAAGCCGGTCAGGGTTTCCACGCACCGGAGACCTTCCGCCAGCGCGATGACCTTCTGCAGGTCCGTCGTCACGAAGGTCTTGATGATCACGGCGCGACCGGCGTTCTCCGGGGTCAGGACACCGAGCTCCTTCAGGGTCCGGATCCGGTACCAGGCGAGCAACGTCCCAAGCTGGTTCCCCGATAAGAGCTGCACCTTTCCGTGCCGATCCCGGTATGCCGCCCCCATCCGGTCGGCATCCGGGTCGGTTCCGATGACGAGATCGGCGTGCTCGCGATCGGCCAGCGCCATGCCAAGGCTGAGCGCCTCCGCGTTTTCCGGGTTAGGTGATCTTACGGTCGGAAACCCGCCGTCGGGGCTGTCCTGCTCGGGCACCGTCAATACCCGGAAGCCCAGTTCCCGCAGCAACGGGACCGAAATGGTGCCGCCGGTCCCGTGAATGGCCGTGAACACAATTATTAAATCCTTCTGCGCAGCGATGATCTCCGGCCGCAGGACAAGCGTCCGGAGCCGCTGTTTGTAAAGCTCATCGAACTCCGGGCCCAGCACCGTGATTTTCCCGCGTTCGGATTGCGTCACGGCGCGGTAAACCTCGCTTTCGACCCGGTTGACTTCCGCGATGATTCCTGAAGCGTGCGGCTCCACCACCTGCGCCCCGTCCGAGAAGTAAACTTTATAACCGTTATCGTGGGGAGGATTATGGCTGGCGGTGATCACCACGCCGGCAATGGCGTTGGTATGGCGCACGGCAAAAGAGAGCTCCGGCGTTGAACGCGGGCCTTCAAACAGGAAAACGTCGCAGCCGAGTTCGGACGCCACTTTTGCCGCGTACCCGGCGAATTCAGGGGAAAAATAGCGGGTATCATGGGCGATGACCATGCTGGGGCGCGCTTCCGGCGCTTTACCTCCCAGAGGGGTTTTTGTCCCCAGATGCGCGCGAGCATAATGCACCAGACCCTGGGTGGCCCGGCTCACGTTGTAGAAATTTAACGCATTGGTTCCAATGCACGGAAATTCCGGGCGGGCACCCGCGGGTACTGTGCCCCGTTCGGCTGCAGCGACGATTTTGCCGATCGTGCGTCCGCGGAGGCCACCGGTGCCGAACGCGAGTGCTTTGAAAAACCGGTCGTTGAGTTCCGACCAGAGTTTTCGGGATACCAGTTCCTCGATCGACGCCCGGTACACGGAGTTATTGCCCCCGGCGAGAAGTTGCCTGATGTTGTGCGCACTCGTCCCCAACAGCTGGCCCGCCTCGACCGCCCGGCTTATTGCTTCGAGCTGATCATTCGTCATCATGTCAGGATCTAGCTTCCCCGAATGCATTCGCAAATCCCCAAACTCTGTTCCGAGAAAATTCTTGCCGCCCACCGGCGGCGAGCGAAAACGTTGCCGCCTGAGACGGATGCCTTCCGGCTGGTCGACGGCCGCGGCGACGAGCTTGACGGTATCACAATCGATGCCTTCGCCGGAAGCTGGCTCGTTCAGACGCGCCCAGGGTTCCCGCTCCCGCCGTTTCCACCCGAACTCGGCTACCGGTCGGTGTACCGCAAGCTGCTGTCGCCGGAAAAACGGGAGACCCCTGAGCACCTGGCCGGTGAGAGGCTGACGGGTCCCTTTCTGGTCCGGGAGAATGGGTGCAAATTCTGGGTCGATTTTCAGGCCGGTTATTCGCAGGGCTTGTTTCTTGACCAACGTGACAACCGCAGCGAATTGCGCCGCCGCAGCAACGGTAGAACCGTGCTGAACACGTTCGCCTACACGTGCGGTTTCGGCGTGACCGCAGCCCTGGGAGGCGCCCTCACGGTCAACCTCGACCTTTCCCGGAATTTCCTCGACTGGGGCAAACGGAATTATGTCGCCAATGGGATCGACCCGTCACCCCACGACTTCATTTACGGCGATGCGTTTGATTGGCTCCGGCGGCTTAACCGCCGCGAACGGCGCTTCGACATCGTGGTGCTGGATCCCCCAACCTTTTCCCGAGACCGCCATTCGCACGTCTTCCAGCTCGAACACGATTACCCCTCCCTGATTGACCTGGCGCGCGGAGTCCTTAACCGGGGCGGCACGCTCCTTTGTTGCGCGAATACTCATCGTTTGCCGGCTGCGCATTTTCAGGCCCTGCTGCGCTCAGCCCTGCCGCCTTCGGCAAGCCTGGCGCCGCGCCGGATACCCGAAGACTTTCCAGGCTCGGATTACCTGAAGACCTTTTGGGCGGAATTGTAAATTTGAAGTAACGCAAGGCGACGGCACGGACGCCGGGAACCGAAATTTTTCCTGTCTTAACTGGCTTGCGTTCGACGCCCGGTCATGAGAAGACACGGCGCACCGTCTGCTCACGCGGGAACGGCCACTGCAACTCTCCGGGAATATGCGCTTTTTAACTGTTATCGTACTTGTCGCCGGCATTTTCGGGCTCGCCGGCTGCGACAACCGTACCCAAGAGGACCGGCGTTGGGAACAGATCGCCACCAATCTCAGCTCGACGGAAAACATCCAGCCGTGGCACGAAGCCCGGACCCCGTGGAGCAGCGAAGAACACCACGAAGGCACCGCGTGGTGAAGAGGGGAGTGCCGAGTGCCGGGTCACACGGCGGGCACAGCGGGGTTGGCGGGCACAGCGACTGAGTTCACACGGCGAACACGGCGGACCACGGCGAACACGGCGGGAAGAGGAAGGCCAGCAGTGAGGGCGGCTGGGCAGGCACGCGAGAATCTACGCCGTCTTTGCCCCGGAGCGGCGAGCGTACTCGGCATTAACGTTCCAGGCTACCGCCGCTCCGGGGCAAAGACGGCGTAATCCTTGCCGGGGGCCGAATTCGGGGCCGAACATCGGGTGCTGGGTAATTATGCCTTCCCGCCGTGTTCGCCGTGGTCCGCCGTGTGAACTCTTACGTTGTGCCCGCGGTACCCGCTGTGCCCGCCGTGTGACTCGACACTCGACACCCGACACCCGACACCTTCCGTCATTTGTGGCATTTCCCCATGCGCTCGTACCGCACGATCCGAAATTCTCTGGCGTCGCGGATTTCTTCCACACACCGGAAAAGGTGTTCGTACGCCGGAAAAAATGCGTCGCCCGGGTAATCCGTTTTGACGTGCGTCACCAGCAGTTGGCGGCAGCGGGCCAGAAGGACCCGGTAAATTTCCGCGCCGCCGATGACGAAGACTTCCCGTTCGTAACGGCCAGGATCAAACTCGGCCGGGGACCGGATCATCTCGACTCCCTGAAATTCAAAGGACCGGCTCACCACGAGGTTGGCGCGTCCCGGCAACGGTTTCCCGAGCGACTCAAAGGTTTTCCGGCCCATGAGGACCGGATGACCGAGCGTTGTTTGCTTGAACCAGCGCAAATCCTCCGGTAACCGCCACGGAATTGCGTTCCGGTGCCCGATCACCCGCGAGGGCGTCATCGCCACGATCGCGGTCATACGGCGATCGGGGCTTTGATGGCGGGATGCGGGTGGTAATTCAGAAGTTCAAAATCGTCGTAAGTAAATTCATCCAGCCGCGACGGCGCCCGGCGCACCCGCAACTGCGGCAGCGGCCGTGGCTCCCGGTTAAGCTGTTCATGAACCTGCTCCCGATGATTCTGGTAAAGGTGCAGGTCGCCGAAACTGATGATGAGCTCCGCCGGTTTCAAGCCGCACACCGCTCCCACCATCGAGGTCAGGAGGGCGTAACTGGCGATATTAAAGGGCACGCCGAGGAACACGTCGGCCGACCGCTGGTAAAGGTGGCAACTCAGGCTGCCGTCGAGGACATAAAACTGAAAGAGGGCGTGGCACGGCGGCAGCGCCATCGAAGCGAGTTCACCCGGATTCCAGGCGCTCACGACCAGACGGCGGCTGGACGGGTCGCGCCGGATCTGAGCAATCACCGTTTCCAACTGGTTGATCGAGCCGCCGTCCGGTGTGCGCCAATCCGTCCACTGCGCGCCGTAGATACGGCCGAGGTCGCCGTTCTTATCCGCCCATTCATCCCAGATCGTCACGCCATGGTCGCGCAGGAAACGCAGGTTCGTGTCGCCGCGAATGAACCAGAGAAGTTCATACGCGACCGACTTGAAGTGCACGCGTTTGGTCGTCAGAAGGGGAAAGCTCTCGGAAAGGTCAAACCGCGCCTGGGCGCCAAATATGGAAATCGTCCCCACCCCGGTCCGGTCCTGCCTTGGCTTTCCTTTTTCTAAGACGAGCCGGAGCAGTTGGTGATACTCTTTCACGGAAAAGCAGGGGGGTACGGGGCGGCCGGGTTGGCCCTCCATAGTTCAAGTCTCCGTTTGAAAAACAATCCGAAAAAGACAAAAGACACCTGAATTTCAATCAAGTCATGGATGCGCAAACCATGTCAGGCTTAGTGGACACGCAAAACTTGCCTGACGACCGGGAGATCGCGATCGACCGGGTCGGCGTGACGAACGTCCGTTTTCCCATCGTCGTCAGGGACAAATCCCGCCAATCCCAAAACACGGTGGCGCTGGTCTCGTTGACGGTTGACTTGCCGCACCACCATAAAGGGACGCACATGAGCCGGTTTATCGAAGTGCTCAACGAGCACGGCTCCGTCGTCCACGTCGAAAACATCGAGATTATCCTGCGTCACCTGCAGAAACGCCTGCGTTCACGCCAAGCGCACGTGAGCTTCGAATTTCCCTATTTCATCGAAAAGGCGGCGCCGGTCACAGGCGCGGTAGGGCTCATGGACTACACGATAAAGTTTACGGCAACGGCCAACCATGACGACATCGATTTCGTCGTCACGGTAATCGTGCCGGTTACGACCCTTTGCCCGTGCTCCAAGGCGATCAGCGTCCATGGCGCCCACAACCAGCGAGGCCAGGTCACGTTCAATGTGCGTTCCCGGGCGTTCATCTGGGTTGAGGATCTGATCGAGATGGTCGAAAGCTCGGCCAGTTCCGAGCTGTTCAGCCTGCTTAAGCGGCCGGATGAAAAAGCCGTCACCGAGCGCGCGTACGAAAACCCCGTGTTCGTCGAAGATCTGGTCCGGAATGTGGCGTTACGGGCAAATCGCGACCCGCGGATCACCTGGTACCGGGTGGAAGCGGAAAACTATGAATCCATTCACAACCATAACGCTTACGCCATGATCGAGAAGGGCTGACCGACCGTCCGCAATTCGGGGTTGCGGACCGGGCAGATGGCATTACTTTGGTCCCCTCTCCAAGGGTTGGTAGCTCAACGGTAGAGCAGCGCCCTTTTAAGGCGTTGGCTGTGGGTTCGAGTCCCACCCAACCCAGTCTTTTAACTCACTCGGCGCGAAGGAGTTACGCCAATTATCTTGGCAATCTTTCCCAGTCTAGCCGCCATAAAAAGTAGAAAAAGTACACATTGTATTGCGTTTGGTGTGATAGACGGTGATAGCATATCACGCATACGGCGTGATATTCGTGATAGGTGACATCGTGATATGAAACCGATTCCCTTCGCAAGCGAAACAACCCCGTGGCGCGTCCGGGTGCCAGCCAAGTTCAGCCCTACCAGTAGGGTGCAGATGAAATACTTCCGAACGAAGTCCGCCGCGCTTGACTTCATTGCCAAGCTCAACAACGAGCGGGCGCAATACGGCAACCAAGCCGTTACACCCGAAGAGCACGCGGCAATCACGCACGCCCGGCACTTGCTCAAAGTAGAGACCCTAGACCCTAATCTCATTAATGAGATCGTCGCCCATTGGCTTAAGACCGGCTCGGGCGCGGTCACCAAGCGCCGGTTGTTTGAGGCGGTGGACGAGTACATTGCGTGGGCGGAAGGCCAGCCGAAAAAATTTAGCAAGCGCACCTTGTCCGATATCCGCTGGCGGATGCGCGACTTCAGTAACTTTGCTGCCGATGATCCGGTACACCAAATCAGTGAAAAGGAAATCCAAGCGTACCTGGACGCGAAAAACGAAGGATGGACGCGCCGCTCCTTCTTTAAACGTTTACGGCCGTTCTTCCGCTGGGCGCGAGCGCAACGGATTATCGCGCAAAATCCAACGGAACAAATGGCGGCACCCTCGATAGGGTACCACGCGCCGGAGGTTTACACGCCGGACGAGTTGCGCGACATCCTCGACCATTGCGAACAGACCGGCTCAATCGACATGCTGCCTTATGTCGTGCTCTCGGCTTTCGGATTCTTGCGCCAAGCGGAGCTTGTCCGCGAACGGCGGGAGGATCAGGTCTTGCAATGGGAGCACGTCCAGCTTGACCGGGAGCGCATTTGGGTGCCGCACGGAGTGGCTAAACGCACAAATCGAGATCTGGGTGACGAGAGATTCATCCCGGTTCTTCCGGCGTTGCGGCACTGGCTAGAACCGGTTGCCCGGAAGACCGGTCCCGTAGTCCCTTGGACCCACCGCAAGTTTTACCAAAGGCTTACCGAAATAATCGACGGCTCCGGAGTAGAAGGCGTCAACAACGGGTTGCGGCATTCTTGCATTTCGTATTTCCTCGCAGCTAATTCCGAAACGGCAATCGGGACCGCGGCGCGCTACGCGGGCAACTCTGAGGGCACCACGCGCAAGCATTACCTCCGCGTACTAAGCAAAGAGCAAGGTGACGCGTGGTTCGCTATCCGCCGGGCGGACTGATTAATTGCGAGCAACGCGGATACACGAGCCGGGCACAATAAGCCCGGCTTTTTCGTTGCTGGGTGGCGGTTGTCCGCGGATTGGGCGCCGCAAGCGGGTTAAAATTCCACTAGCGGATCTGATCGCGCTACGTTGATTGTTGTGCATGGGATGCAAACCCAAGGGCGCGGGCGGCGGACGCGGCGGGCGCCGGGAGAACGCGGGCCGGAAGCGCGGGCCGCGGCGCGTTAAGATCGGT
>JAFBAP010000145.1 GCA_019247695.1 Verrucomicrobiota bacterium
GGATGCGTGGCGCGTGCCGGGTCTTGCTTGACGGCGGCAGAATTGCGGGTCAGGTCGAGGGGTAAACGCTGGGCTATGTTCTCTTGGCCCTTCGGGCCGAAAGACGGTCACGGCTGTCCCCGCGCTGCTCTCAAAAAATGTGGGTAAAGCTCAGAGGTAAAACCCTGGGCTAGGTTCTTTCGCCCCTTCCGGGCTGAAACCTGGTCGAAATTCCACCAAACTAACTGTCTAAATGGTATAGGAGAGATTGCGTCGCCTATCAGGGACGCCTGAAACGCTGCCCCGGCGGGTGCCGGCTCCCGACGGACCGGCCAGACACGGCGCGACCATCAACGCCAACAACCGGACGTCCCCAACCTTTGATGCTATGGCGTTTTAATTTTCACGAGACTACAAATCCGCCCTCGAATGAATGACCTGGCCGGTGATCCAATGTGCCGCGTCGCTCGCCAGGAACACGATCAGGCGCGCCGCATCTTCCGGCGTGCCGAGCCGCCCAAACCCGCTTTGGACCTTCAATGACGCCTTCACCTCATCCGTCATCCAACCGGTGTCCGTCGGGCCAGGGTCAACCGCGTTAACGGTAATACCTTTTGCGGTGAGCTCTTTTGCCAGGCTCCGTGTGAAGGCAGAAACCGCTCCTTTGGAGGCGGCGTACGCCAGTTCCCCCGGAAGGGGAGTCAAATCCTGACCCGACGTGAGGTTGACGATGCGTCCCGCGTGGGTCCGGTCGTACGCGCGGCCAAATTCGACCGCGAGCATTGCCGTGGCCCGCAGGTTAACGGCGTAATGCCGGTCGAGGCTCTCTACGGTAAGATTTTCAAAGCCGTCCCGGGCCGAATGGGCAGCGTTATTGACCAGTACCGACGGGCTCCCCAGTTGGGTCCGGGCAATTTTCAACACCAAACCCGGCGCCTCGGGGTGGCCAAGGTCCACCTCCATGAACCCGGCGCGCACACCCCGGGCACGTAATTCTTCAGCCAGCGCCGGCGGACCTTCCGGATCCGCCTGCGCACCGCCGTAACCAGCCGTATCGAATGTCTTGTGGACTGTGAAGAAAACGTCGCAGCCCTGGCCGGCAAAGGCCCGGCAAATGGCGGCACCGATGCCAGACCGGCGGCTTGCGCCGGTCACCAGCACGATTCGTCCGCGAAGTTCCGGAAACAGCATTGCCTTGCAGGCAACAAAAAGGCCGGCTGCCGCCGGCCTTTCGAAAACCACGCTTCTGCTGCGGACCAGCGCCGGCGCCGGCACCGGTGCCGCCGGCTTTATTACTTACCCTTATTCTTGTCAGCCGTTTCAGCCGTCGCCAAACGGCTCTCGGACGCCATGGGCTGGTCGACCCACTCGATGAAGGCCATCGGCGCAGAGTCGCTCTGCCGCGGTCCCAGTTTCACGATCCGGCAATACCCTCCCTGGCGGGTGGCCGCCCGCGGGGCAACCTCGGCGAACAGTTTGCGCACCGCACCGTCCTGCCGCAAAAAAGCAAAGGCAAGCCGGCGCGCGTGCAGATCGCCGCGTTTACCCAGCGTGACCATGCGCTCCGCAAAAGGCCGGACGGCTTTCGCCTTCGCCAGGGTCGTCTTGATCCGCTGATGCTCGATCAGGCTGCAGACCTGGTTGGCAAGCATGAGGTTGCGGTGCTCAGCTTTCCGGCCCAGTTTGATGGTTTTCCTACGATGACGCATGGCGTTACAAGGTGATGAGTTTGCTTTCGTCGTTGCGGTCGCCGCCGGCCATGGGTTCAACCAGGCCCGCCTCAAACTTCATACCAAGGCTTAACCCGAGGTGTTGCAACTTTTCTTTGATCTCGTTAAGCGATTTCTTACCAAAGTTGCGATACTTCAACATCTCGGCCTCCGTCTTCATGGCCAACTGGCCAACGGTGGTGATGTTGGCGTTGTTCAAGCAATTGGCGGCACGCACCGACAATTCGATCTCGTTGACGCTCATGTTGAGCATCTTCTTGAGACGGGTGTTCTCCTGGCTGACTTCCTCCGGCGTTTCATCAAACTCGACCTGATTGTCGTCATAGTTGACGAACACGTCGAGGTGATGCCGCAGGATGGCTGAGGCCTGCAGCAACGCGTCATCCGGGCTCACCCGGCCGTCGGTCCAGACTTCCAGGATCAACTTGTCGTAATCCGTCCGCTGGCCGACACGCGTGTTTTCAACGGCATATTTGACCCGGGTGACCGGAGAAAAGATGGAGTCGATCGGGATCACGCCGATCGGCATGTCCGGGCGTTTGTTTTCGTCGCCCGTGAAGAAGCCGCGGCCGACCCGCACATCGAGTTCAGCCTCAAATTTCTGCTTCTTATCGAGGGTGCAAATCAGTTGGTCAGTGTTCAGGACCTCCATCCCCGCGGTCGTGTGAATATCGCCGGCCGTAATGGGCCCTTCCTTGTTGATCGAGATCGTGACGGTCCGCGCCTCGTGATCCGCAGCCTTAAAACGAACCTTTTTCAGGTTAAGGATGATGTCCGTGACGTCCTCAACGACGCCAGGCAGAGATCCGAATTCATGTTGGGCGCCCTGGATACGCACCGAGGTGATCGCGGCCCCCTCCAAAGAGGAAAGCAGCACGCGCCGGAGCGAGTTACCAACGGTGTGACCGTAACCAGCCTCAAAGGGTTCAGCGATGAACCGGGCATAGATGTCGGTCGCCGTCGCCTCGTCTTTGGCGAGGCTTTTGGGCATTTCGAAACGTCCTAAACGAACGGGCATTTTAACATTCAAGTGTAGCCGGGTTACCCCTGACGCGGGCGATCTATCGCGTAAAATCACGACGACCCAGGGACCGACGGCATCATTTTTGCTCGCGCTGAGCCGACACAAAGCCACAGGCCGCCCGCGATGTCAAATCATCGCTTACCCTGGATTCCGGCTGAACCTGCTCTCCTACCGTTTCCACGCCGCCGGGCAGCCCGCCGGAACGGCACGCGCCGGCCGCATTTTTCAAAACGGGGGGTGTCGAGGGGAGCCGTCCTTCGTTGATTATCGCCCCTCGATCATCGATGTTTGTCGGTCGAGTGGGATAAACGAATTGGTTACCCCCATGCAACCCGCCTTTTTCCTTCCCTTGCGGTTATACGAACCGAGCGTGCGCCGGCTTCCCCTGCTCTTCCTTTGGTTTGGGTTCGCCTTCAATGCACCGGCGCCGGCACCTGCCGCCGAGGCAAATGGCGCTTTTCGCGTGATGAGCGCGGTCCTCGTCGAAGGCGGCAGGTTTCATCCGGAGCAGGTGTACAACCGTTCGGGCTGCCAGGGTAAAAACATTTCACCCGACCTGCGCTGGACCCCGCCGCCGGACGCCACCCGAAGCCTTGCCGTGACGATGTTTGACCCGGATGCGCCTTCCGGCCACGGGTGGTGGCATTGGGCCATTTTCAACCTGCCGCCGCAAACCCGGAATCTCCCCGCCGGCGCAGGCAGTCCCGGCCGTGCCCGGACCTTGGGCACCGCCGTGCGTCAGGCTCGGAATGATTTCGGCGATACCGGCTACAGCGGGCCGTGTCCCCCGGCGGGCGATCATCCTCACCGGTACGTGATCACGGTTTACGCGCTCGACGTGCCCGAGGTGACGGCCGCGCAAAAGACGCTGAACGCCGCCGCCGTCGCCTCCGAGCTGGAGCGCCATTCCCTCGCGAAGACCACTTTGACCGCCGGTTACGGCGGCTGAACCCGTGACGAGTAGAGTATGGCGCTTCAGGCGTGAACCTACGAAAGAAAGGGCCCGGTGACCGGCCGGGGTATTGCCTTGAGCACACCTGCTTATGTCTACGATGCCGTGCGTACCCCTAGAGCACGGGGCAAACCGAACGGCGGCCTGCACCTCTGCACGCCGCTTCAACTGGTTACCGTATTGCTCGAATCACTGGCGCGGAAACATCCGGCCTTACCGCCTCTCGTCGACGAGGTGATCCTCGGGTGCTGCGAACCAATCAACGATCAAGGCGGAAACCTTGCGCGGTCGGCGGTACTCCAGGCCCGTTTTCCTCAACGCGTGCCGGGCCTGATGGTTTCGCGCTTTTGCGGCTCGGGTCTTGACGCGGTCAATGCGGCCGCCGCCAAGGTGATGGCCGGGCAATCGGACCTGGCCCTCGCCGGCGGGGTCGAAATGTTGTCTCTGGTCAGCATTTTCGGGTCCGGCGGCCCCATGGTCACCGATTTCGCGTTTCGGGACCAAACCTCGCAGATCCCGCAGGGCTTGGCTGCGGACCTGATTGCGACGCGTCAGGGTTATTCCCGGGCCGATGTTGACGCGTTGGCGGCGGCTTCACAGCAGCGGGCGTGTCACGCCTGGAGCAAAGGCTGGTTTGACTCGTCGATCGTGCCGGTTCCGACACCAACCGGGATCCTGGCAAAAGACGAGACGGTTCGCGAAAACGTCACCGTCGAAAGTCTGGCCGGGCTGCCGCCGGCCTTCGCGCGCGCGGGCGAGGAAGGGTATCGGCACGTGCTCCGGTTCAGGTACCCGGACGTGGGACCCATCAATTACGTGCACCACGCCGGCAATTCCTCCGGGATTGCCGACGGCGCCGCCGTGGTCCTGGTCGGCAACCGGCCGGCAGGCGAACGGCTCGGCCTGCGGCCCCGGGCCCGGATTATCGCAACCGCCTCGGTCGCAGACGACCCCTGCATCATGTTGACGGCCCCCGCTGCCGCCGCCGAACGGGCCTTGCAACGGGTCAAGTTGACGTTCGAGGACGTGGATTTGTATGAGGTGAATGAGGCCTTTGCTTCCGTCGTGCTTTATTTCCTCGAGAAAACCGGCGTGCCGCTGGAGCGCACCAACGTCGCGGGCGGCGCGATCGCCATGGGACACCCGGTGGGCGCCACCGGTGCCATCCTGGTCGGCACCCTGCTCGATGAAATGCAGCGGCGGCACGCGGAATACGGGGTAGTCACGATGTGCACGGGGCTGGGCATGGGCGTCGCTACCGTTTTGCGACAAGTCTGAAGGACGCCGTATGGTAGAGATTGCCTTGCCTGCCGCCCCTGAGCGCGAAGTTTTTGATCAGATCACGGAGGCGTCAGGGTCCGTCTCGGACGAGCCCTTGGTGCTTCGCTTTTCAAGCGTTTCGGACTTCTCGAGGGACCACCTCCCGGCATACCTTCAGGCCGAAGCCGGCTTGCGCCGATGGTGTGATCTGGCGCGAAGGCTCGAGACGCGCGAAGCTGGTACGATCGCCTGGGTCGAACAAGACCTGACCGGCCTTTGGCTTGAGATTTTCCTGGCTTGCCGGAGGCGGCTGCTGGCCAACCCGGAAGCGCAGTTCTGCTTTCCCGCCATGCAGTTCGGACTCCTGCCGGCCCTGGGCAGCGGCCAGCGGCTAGGGCGCCTCGTGCCGCTGGCCGACGCTGTCGCCGTCCTGGTGCACGGTAAGCCGCTGAACGCGGAGGCGGCCGTGAAATGGGGTCTCGTGCAGGTCGCGGCCCGCGACGAACCCTTTCCCCGGTTTACGCAGGGCGCCCTTCCCCGCCAACCCTGGGATCGTCAGCCTCAGCCCTCGGGAACCGGCGGTTCAGTCCTGTCGTTCGCCGAACGCGCGCAAATCCTGAACGCCGCGTTCCTTGAGGTGCGCGGCCGCATGCCGCCGGCCGACGCCGCGCCGGCCGCCCTCCTTCGCAGCCTGCACGATGGGCTGGAAAGAACGTTCGAGCCCGCCGTTAAACTTGAACAAGCCGAGTTTTTCCGAACGCGCCTGACCCCTTCAACGCAAAATCGGCTCCGGATTTTCTCGACGGCAACCGCAAAGGCGAAATCCCAAATGGCGGTTGCGCCCCCGGACACCCTTCCCGTGATCGGCGTGATCGGCGCCGGCCTGATGGGCACCGGGATAGCCTATACCGCCGCGCGAGCCGGGTGCGAAGTGTTTCTGACCGACCAGAACCCCGAGGCGTTGATCCGGTCATTCGAACGCATCAGCAAACTTGCCCACTCCGGCCCGGCACCGGAACCCGCAGCCTCAAATCTGATCGGCCGCATTCACGGCGCGCCTGACTTTCGTCCTCTGGCGGGGGCCGACATCGTCATCGAAGCCGTTTATGAACGCCTCGAGGCCAAAGCCGAAGTGCTGCGGGAAGCCGGCCGGGTACTCCGGCCCGGCGCTATCCTCGCCTCGAACACCACCACTTTGCCGATCTCGCGCCTGGCAGAGTTAACGCCCGAACCCGCACGATTCCTGGGCACGCATTTTTTTGCCCCGGTTGACCGGATGAACCTGCTGGAAGTCATCCGTGGAGAACGCACCGGCGACGATACCGTCGCCCGCGCGTTGCAACTCGCCTCGTGCCTGGGCAAAATCCCGGTCGTCGTTAACGATGGGCCCGGCTTTTTCACCAGCCGCGTCGTCATGGCCTACGTGCAGGAAGCCTATTTCCTCCTCGAGGAAGGCGCCGATCCGTGGCTGATCGACAATTCGGCCCTCAATACCGGGATGATCATCGGTCCGCTCGCCATGGCTGACCTGACTTCATTGGACCTGCTCCGGGACATTTTCCTCAGCCTGGCCCGGGAGCGCCGGGGCGCGGCACGCGACGCCCCGCGAACGGTGCGGCTGCTGGATCGTATGCTTAGCCTCCGTCGCGCCGGCAAGAAAAGCGGCGCCGGCATTTATGATTATGGTCCCCGTGGCGAACGGCGGACCTGGCCGAAGCTGCGTGACGTCTTTCCCGCGGAACCGGGCGCGATCACCCCGGACATCGTGTGCCAGCGCCTGCTGGTTATTCAAAGCCTCGAGGCGATGCACGCGTTAAAAGAGGGAATCCTCGTCGACCCTGACCTCGGCGATCTGGCGGCAGTCCTGGGCTGGAGCTACCCGCCCGGCCTGGGTGGGCCGTTTGGCTACGTCAACCTGGCCGGCCAGGAGGTTTTTCTGGCCGCCTGTCAAGCCCTAACTCTTAACTGCGGCGAACGATTCCGTTCACCTTACCAGAAGAGAGACTGACATTTTCCTGTGAGAAAGGTGAGCCAAACCCCTATATTTTACGCTACTTCATGATCCATCGAGACTACCTGATTGTCGGCGGCGGTGTTGCAGGGGCTTCGGTATGCGATGCCTTGCGGCAGTACGACCCGAAAGGATCGGTCACGCTGGTCAGCAATGAACCTTTTCTGCCTTACCAGCGTCCCCCGCTATCCAAGTCCGTGTTAAAGGACGGGATACCCGAGGTCGACAAGCTCATCGAAAAGAACGCGGACTGGTACCAAAAGAGGGGCATCGAAACGCGGATCGGCACCCTGGTGCGCGAATTCAACATCGACCGGCGCCTCGCCGTCCTGGAATGCGGGCAAACCATTGAGTTCCGCAAGGCGTGCCTGGCCACCGGCAGCCGCCCGCGCCGGCCGCAGGTAGCTGGCTTCAACCTGGGTAATGTAGTCTACCTTCGAAACTATCGTGACGTCGTGGCCACCCGCGAAATCCTCGCGTCCGAGAAGTACGTGGTCATCGTCGGTTCCGGTTTTCTGGGCGCGGAGGTGGCATCCTCGCTGCTCGGTACCGGCGTGAAGATCAGTCTGCTTACCCGCGACCGCGCCATGCTGCAGGAATTTTTTGATCCGGCGACGGCCGATTGGCTGACGGAGAAATTCAGGGCGGCGGGCGTCCAGTTGTTGTTGAATGAAAACCTGAACGGTTTTGAAGGCAAAACGGTCGTCAAAAACGTCCAGACTAAAAGTGGGCTCCGGTTCCCGGCCGGGCTCGCGATTGTGGCCATCGGGGCCGAACCCAACCTGCAGTTGGTTCAAAATACCCCCCTCAGCAGTACCGGCGGCTGCCCCGTAAACGAGTTTCTCGAGAGCGACGAAAAAGGCATCTACGCCGTCGGCGATATCGCCTTGTACCCCGACCGCATCTTCGGCGGCGTACGCCGGATGACCAACCATGACATGGCGAAGCTGCAGGGTTTCGTGGCCGGCGGAAACATGACCGGTCGAAAACGCCAGAAATTCGAGGTGGTCCCCGCGTGGTCGAGCAGCATCCTGGGCATGCACTTTGACCTTGTCGGCGATTTCTCGATGCCGCATCTGCTCGCAGAAATTGAAGGCTCTCGCGATAAACAGAACTTCATCGCGCGCTACCGCCGGGGCGACGCCCTGATCGCCGCCCTGCTCTGTAATCGCAAGCCGGAGGAAGTCAAAAAACTCCAGGACGACATTCGTCTCGGGGCGCTCTCCCGCCTGAAAAAATGATCCCGCAACGCTCAGCTCAGAAGATGGTCGGTAACCCTTCGTCCAGGATCCGCACACGTTCGTCGAGATTGCGCCGGTTCACCTCGGCGCGGAACCGTTCCAGCGGTTCATCCAGCGGTTCGTAGCTGAGCCGGAACGTCCCGTAGTGCATCGGGACGAGCGTTTGTGCGCCAAGTTCGGAAAAAGCGCGTACGGCTTGTTCCGGGTTCATGTGCACCTCGCGTTTCATCGGAGGCTCGTAGGCGCCGATCGGCAGCAGGGCAATCTCGGTCGGGAGCCGCTGCCCGATTTCCCTGAAACCCTCAAAGTAAGCGCTATCCCCGCAATGAAACACCGAACGGTCACTGAACTTGAAATGAAACCCGCCGAACCCGCGGTACCGGTCGTGGAGCACCCGCGCCCCCCAATGATGGCACGGGGTCAGCGTCACGGTGACATCGTTCAGTGACAGCGTCTCCCAGGGATGCATCTCGTGGACCCGGTCAAAACCTAAGCCGTGCACCAGGTTGGCGACCCCATAAGGAACAACGATCGGTTGTGCGGCGGCAATCCGCCGCAAGGTGCGCCGGTCCAGGTGATCGAAGTGCGCGTGGGTGACAAGCACCAGGTCAATGGCCGGCAAGTGATCCAGATGAATGCCGGGGTGCCTCATGCGCTTCACCACCTTCAGCCAAAGCGACCAGATCGGGTCGATCAACAGGTTCAGGCCGCGCCAGCTGATCAGGAAAGAGGCGTGCCCGATCCAGGTAAGGCAAATATCGTGGTCTCGCAGGACGGGGTATGAAGGGCGGGCCGAATCGCCGCGCCGCCTCGAGAAAAGTGAAGGCAAATAGACTTCAGTGATGAAATTGCGCCGTAACCATCCTCGGCCCGGCTTGAGCCCAACGGAGACTCCTTGGTGTTGATGCTCGGTCGTCACACCATCAATGGTTTATCTTATCCGACCGGTATGGCAATCACGCCGATCGCAAAAGCGCACCTCCGCCGCCGGATCCGGGCAGAACTAAAGGAAATGCCGGCCGCAGACCGCCGCGCGCGCTCATTAGCCATCTGCGAGCGACTCATCCCGTTTATCCGGCAGGCCGGCTGCATCGCCCTTTTCGCGCCGCGGCCGGACGAACCTGACCTGACGTGTCTGGACTCAGCCGGGTTATGGAGCGGGCGGACGGTTCTCTTTCCTACCCTTGAGAATTCAACGCCCGCGTTTGCCTCCGCCAAGGATTGGGCGGAACTGCAGCGCGGCAAATTCGGCCTGCTCACCCCCATCCAGCCGGCCTCCTCCCTGGAACCTCACCTGGTGCTCGTGCCCGGCTTGGCCTTCAGCCGCCAAGGCGACCGGCTCGGGCGCGGCGCCGGCTTTTATGACCGTTACCTGGCCGCCCTGGACGCAGCCGTGACGACCGTCGGAGTTGCCTTCCACCTGCAGTTGATCGATGACCTGCCCCGCGACGCCCACGATGTGCGCGTCCGCACCGTGGTGACCGAGTACGAAACGGTTACGGGCACCTGGTAACTCGTAACTGGTCACGGGTACGGGTATTAAGTGCAGTTCGGCGTTCGGAGCGGTATCGGGGTGCCCGATGCCGGCGTCCGGCTCGGGTTTGCGGATCCATCATGATCGTCCCGACAGACCCGCAGATCGAAGCACCCGCTACGCGTTACCCGCTACCCGTTACCCGTTACCCGTTACCCGCTACCCGCTACCTCAGAATGGTGAATTGGGGAAATAATACTGCGCCGCGTTCTCCGGGGTCACCAAAGGCGAATCCAGGATAAAGGTCCCGGTCGATGCGACCTTGGAGGTGAAGTGGATCGCCGTGATTTCCATGGCCGTACCCACCATCGTGTACGGGTAAATGATATCCACGGGGACCAAAGTGTCTTTATCCTCGATGCGTTTCACGATGTCTTTCATGCCCGCACCCCCGACGACAAACATCTCCTTTTCCCGGTGAACCTGCCGGAGCGCGTCAAGAACGCCGAGGGCGATGTCGTCATCCTGGGCCCAGACGCCGTCAATATGGGGAAAACGAGTAAGGTAATCCTGCATCACCTTAAAGCCGTCATCACGGTTCCAGTTCGCGTATTTGGAATCCAGAACCTTGATGTCGGTGCCTTTGATCCCGTTCATGAACGCGTCAACCCGCTGGTTATCAATGACCGTCGGCAAGCCGCGCAACACCACGACGTTGCCCTTGCCGTTAAGACGCTTGGTGAAGTACTCTGCCGCGATCTTGCCCATCCCGGGATTGTCGCCCGCAACGTACAGATCCTGGATGTTCGGCTCCGTGAGCGCGCGATCCACGATGCACACGAACAAGCCCTTTTTCTTCAATTCGCGAACGGGCTCGGTTAACGGTCCCGATTCATACGGCAGGATAATCAGGGCTTTGACCTGTTGGGTCGTCACCAGGTCATCCAGGCTGTTGGCCTGATCCGCCGCGTTTGTCGCCGTGACGATCGCGAACTCCAGGTTGGGATAAACCTTGGCGAGCCTGGTCTTGGTTTCCTGCGCGGCAAAGTTGACGCCGGCCGTCCACCCGTGATCCGCAGACGGAATGGAAACGCCGATCCGGATTTTTTCCTGGGCCTGCGCGGCCGCGCCGGCTGCAAACGCGGCCAGCAGAGTGGTGAGAGCGAGGGTCTTTCTCAGATTTTTCATGCTTATTGTTTCTAACATGGTGTTGGGGGAAATTGGCAGATCACCCGTTGTTTCGGCATCGTTAGCGCGAACGGCTGCCCCGTTGCAGCAATGCTGCCCCGAGGATGATCACTCCCTGAACCGCGCCGTTCAGATAGACGCTGATGATACTCGTGAGGTTGAGAAGGTTCCCGATCAACGTCAGAATCAGGGCCCCGGCGATCGAGCCCCAGATTCGCCCGGACCCGCCGCGCAGTGCGGTCCCGCCCACCACGACGGCGGTAATGGCTTCGAGTTCCCAGCCCAGCCCGGTCTGGGCTGAAGCCGAACCAAGCCGCGGGACGTACAGCAAGGTGGCCAGCGCCACGCAGAATCCCTGCACCACAAACGCAGCGATGCGAATCCGATTCACTTCGATCGCCGAATAAAGAGCAACGTCCGGGTTGGAACCGACCGCCCGGCAATAACGTCCGAACCGCGTCTTCGTCAACACGATGGTTCCGGCAACCACGACCAAAGCAAGCACCCAGACCGGGATCGGCAAGTTCAGCCACTCGTTGTAGTAGACCGGGCGGTAAGCTTCTCTGACGGTGGAATTAAGCGTCAGGGTGCCGCCGCTGGCCAGGAAGGTCACGAGCGACCGGAAAATTCCCATGGTGCCCAGGGTAACGATGAATGAATCGATTTTGCCTTTGGCGGTGAGCAACCCGTTGGTCAGCCCGGCCAGAAAACCGAAGAGAACCCCGGCCACGATTCCCACCGCGACGGCGGTGGGCGCCGCCCACCCGGTCTGGGTTAGCCGGTTCATGATGATGATCATCAGGCTGGCCACCAGAGCGGCCATGGCTCCTACCGAGAGATCGATCCCTCCCGTGACGATCACGAAGGTTGCGCCGATGCTGATGATGCCGATAAAGGCGCTTCGGGTGAGAACATTGCTAAGGTTGCCCCATGACAGAAAACTGGGGTTCAGGGCAATGCCGAGAACCACCAGCAACACCAGCGCGACCGCGGGACCAACGTCGCGCACCCACCGGCCGAACCGGCGAAGGTGGTGCCCTCGCGTCGCGGGCGGTTGCGAACCGGGCTCGGCTGTTTCGATCGCACTCATGTTATCAGCGGAGTCGGTGAGACGCTCATTTTGATCTGATCCCTGCGCGTGCCCTCGGTGCTCACACGCCCTCCAAGGGTCGTGTTCCCGATTGGGCCTGTTTTACGCCGGTTGCGTAGAGCATGATTTCGTCCTCGTTGATGGCGGGGCCGGTAAGGTCGGCCACGATCCGGCCCGAGCGCATGACGAGCACGCGATGGCACAACCCGATAATCTCGAGGAGTTCAGAAGAGATCACCACGCAGGAACGGCCGTCCGCCGCGATTGTGCTGATCCACCGGTAAATCTGGGCTTTCGTCCCGACATCGATCCCCCGCGTCGGCTCATCAAAAACAATGATCTCCGGGTCGACGGTCAAGATCTTGGCCAGCACCACCTTCTGCTGGTTGCCGCCGCTGAACCGGTTTACCGGCAGCGCTTGATCTTTGGAAACTTTGATCTGGAATTGTTCCACTGCCGTTTTGAACGCCTCGCGTTCATTGCGCTCGTTCACAAACCAGGCGCCGAACCGCTTCAGCCCGAGCAGCGAATAATTTGTGCGCGCGTCTTCCTCGACCAGTAATCCTTTTCCTTTGCGGTCTTCCGGCAGGTAAGCGATCCGGAGCCGTTCGAGTGCCTGCGGGTAGCCGCTGGAACGGGCGGATTTACCGTTCTTCCAGATCTCTCCCGACAATCGTTCCCGCAAACCCACCACCCCTTCCCAAAGCTCGGTGCGGCCGGCGCCGATCAACCCGGCAAATCCCAGGATTTCACCTTTCTTCAGACTGAACGAAGCCCCTTGGACGTAACCCGGGATGGTCAGATTCTTCACTTCAAGCACCGGCGGCAGCTCAGGCTTCACCGCTTTGGGCGGGAAGAGATCGTGGAGATCGCGTCCGACCATCAAGCGGACGATGTCGTTCGGTGATAATTCGTCCGCGCGCCGCGTCGCAACCAATCTGCCGTCCCGCAAGACCGTGATCCGGTGCGCCAGGCGCTTAACCTCCTCCAGGCGATGCGAGATGTAGAGGATGGCGACCCCTTCGGCGGCAAAGCTTTCCATGACCTTGAAAAGCCGCTCGGCCTCGCGTTGGGTCAGAACGGCGGTAGGCTCATCCAGGATCAGCACCGACGCGCGTTTGGCGATCGCTTTTGCGATCTCGACCATCTGCTTTTCACTGACGCGCAGATTGCCGACGCGTTCGCGGAGCGGAAGATCCGCCCCGATCTCAGCGAGAACCTCCCGGCCCTCCTTGTGCATCCGCGGCTCATCCAGAAACCACCCGTGCCGGGGTTCCTGCCCCAAAAACAGGTTTTCGACCACCGTAAGGTCCTCGGCAAGGTTCAATTCCTGGTGAATGAATCGGACCCCGAGATTTTCCATCTCGCGCAAGTCCCCGGTTCGGACCCGGTTGCCGCGAAACAGGACTGATCCTCTCGTCGGTTCGTAAACGCCGGCCAGGATCTTCATCAGGGTGGATTTCCCGGCACCGTTCTCCCCGATAACGGCGTGGATCTCGCCGGCGTGGAAATCAAGGTTGATCCCTTCCAGGACCGTGACGGGTCCGAAGGATTTCGATACCTCCTGGGCGGCGAGGGTCGGGACGCCGGGCGCTTGGGGCGAAGGGGGGACCGGCATCACGTCATTGTACGGATTTGGGGGATCACAGGCTGAAGGTTCAGAACAGCGCGCTGAATGCTAGCGGCCAGGCCGGACGGTATCAAGAATGAACATCAGACTGGAGAGTTGAAATCACCCCGCACGGCCCGGCGGCGGTACGGATCGGCGGACCACCGTGGCGCGCCCAACCTCAAAAGGGCGATCGAACCTGGTCCAGGCCGAGACCCGCAGCCCTTTAAGGACCGGTTTTTCAGCCCCCACGCGGCGCAACAACCTGACCCGCTACGACCCTCCGCAGCCGAAGCACGCGGTAATGCGACCGAAAATTCCTGCAAAGATTCCGCGCACGACTCGAATAAATCACGTGGTGCTCACGCCAAACACCGAGGGCCTAGCGATGACGGCCCCGCCAGGACCGACAGCATCGACCCTCGCGCCCAACGAAACCCGGTTTCTGAATTGGAGTGCTACCATGAGTGAATCTGATGATCGAGAGGACGTTATCCTCAGAGCCCTGCAGGAATGCATCCAGGAAAACGGCGATTCGACCCGCCGCATCGCCCGATTCTTGAGCGTCCACGGGCGCGTGATCGAGGAATGGCTCTCCGGTGTGCGACGCCCGCGGCGCGCCACCCTGGAGCGGATTGAAACGTTTTTGACCGCCCATCGCCACCACCGGCACAGCCCCCCGGTCCGCGCGGAGGGACCTTGGACGCCCTTCCAATATGCCGTCCGAACCGACGGATTCGGAGCGCCTCGCATGCAGGGTTAAACCGGGTTTGCCGGCGAGACGACGCCACACGCCGTCTCCCTCGCCCCTTGCTCGTCTCCGGGTTAGAGACTTGTCGGGTCGTCGCTTAAATCGATCGGCTCAGGTGTGGGCAGATCCATCCTCGGCTGCTCCTGCGGCCGGTCCAGCGGGCCAACCGGTTGCGCGCGCCGGACCTCAGGTTCCGGGGTGCTGACGGGCAGCGCGCGCGGCGCCGGCGTCCAGTCGGCTTTGGCCGTCTGGGTCTGACCAGGGTCCCGGACGCGCGGTTTTACCGAATTGTACGGGTCATTGCCGATGATGGTCGGCTCACGCAGGCTCACGGCAGCCACCTGGCTCGAATCTGCTGCGCTCACGGCGCGTGGAATGTCCTGGTTTTTGACGCTGCGCGCCAGCGAACGGTTGCCATCGCCATGGAGCCAGCACTGTTCCTTGGGCATTTGCCGCGCCGTCGTGAACTCGACGAAAGTACCCTTTCTGGCGGGAATACTTGGGTCGTTTGATGCCGTGAGCAGACAGTGAGGCGAGGCGGGCAGCCCCGTCGAAAGGCAAACCTCCGCCCGTTTCAGATCAATCGGCCGTGCCAGTTCCCTCGGCGAATCTTTCGTTAACGACGCGTTCATCACGCTGACCCACACCGGCAATGCCGTGTCGTTCGCGAATGCACCACGGTAGATGGATTGCGGTTTGTCGAACCCTACCCACACCCCGCAGGTAATCGCGCTGTCGTAACCCAGGAACCAGTTGTCGGTAAAATTGTAGGCCGTCCCGGTCTTGCCCGCCGCGTAAGGGGTTTTCAGGCCGTACAGTTCCCGGCTTTTGGCCCCGGTGCCGTTATTAAGCGCGTCGGTAAGAAAGGAATGCACCTCGAACGCTATGCCTGGGTCGAGAACGTTTTCACGGTTAGCCTGATGCCGGTAAACGACGCGGCCGTCCGCAGCCACAATCCGCGAAACGATCGACAGCGCCGGGGGCCGCGCCCCTTGTCCCGGGAAGATGGTGTAGGCGGTTACAAAATCTTCCAGGGTCACTTCGCTGCTGCCCAGGAATGTCGCCGGGTAGGGCCGCAGGTCATCGCTGATCCCGGCTTTCTTTGCCAGATCACGCACCGCGTCGACGCCCGCCTCCACGCCCACCCGCACCGTGGCGGCATTCTTGGATTCCGCGAGCACGCGCCGTAACGGGATCGGACCTTCGTAGCGGTTATCCACCCTCTCCACCCCCCACTCGCCTAAAATGCCTGTCGTGCCCCCGATCATCACTTGCCGGTTGTCCATCGGCGAATCGTCAGCCAGCGAGCCCGGGAAGATCCCTTTGCCGAACGCCGCCGCAAAGACAAACGGGACGAAGGCCGTTCCGGCCGGGCGCGACGCCTGGTAAGTCCGGTTAAACTGGCTTTGACCGTAATCGCGCCCTCCCACCATGACCCGAATCTCTCCCGTCCGGCTATCCACCGCCAGGACCGCACCCTGCAGGTACTCAGGGGCAGGCGGGGTGTTTGCGGTCGGATGCGAAACCCGCCACTGCTTCAGCAGAGCGGTGTACTGATCGTGCGTCTGGTGCTGGTAATCCGGGCGTTGTTCGATTTCGGCCAGCCGTTTGGTCAGCGACTCCTCGGCCGCCCGCTGGAGGTCAGGATCGATCGTCGTGTAGACCTTGTACCCCTCGCTTTGCAGAGCCTCGAACCCCAATTCATCCTGGACCTGCTGCCGGATGAAGTCGATCGCGTACGACTGCGACACGAAAGTCGATTTGGGCCGGATCTGGAGCGCTTGCGCCTGCTCGGCTTTGGCCCCGGCGGCCGTGATCTTGTTATTGTCCACCATACGGCCGAGAACAAAGTCCCGCTCCGCCATCGCCGCTTCCGGGTTGCGCCAGGGTGACAGATTATTCGGGCTCTTGAGCAAGCCTGCCAGCATCGCCGCCTCGCCGATGGTAAGATCCTTGGCCGCCTTACCGAAATAACCTTTGGAAGCCGCCTGCGCACCGTAAAGGCCGCCCCCGAAGTAAACCCGGTTCAGGTACAACTCCATGATCTTTGACTTCGGCACCGATCTCTCGATCCGCAAAGACAGGAACACCTCGAGAATTTTCCGGTCGTAGGTCCGGTCGCGCAGGTCGAAGGTGTTGCGCGCGAGCTGCTGGGTAACCGTGCTCGCCCCCTGCCGGATGCGGCCCGAGGTCGTGTTCTTAAGCGCCGCCCGGAAAATGCCGAGAAAATCAATTCCGCTATGCTCGTAGAACCGGTTGTCTTCGGCCGAAATCACCGCATCGACCAGGTGCGGTGAAATCTGGTCCATCGGCACCTGCTCGCGATTCTGAATAAACAGCTTCGAATAAACGTTGCCGGACCGGTCATAAATGACGCTGGCCGACTCAAGATTCTCGAGCTTCGAAAGGTCAAACTCAGCCGCTTTGGCCTCGTACCGGACCACGAAGGCGAAGTAGAAGTAAGCCGCCCCGCCCAACCCGGCAAGCAGCAGGAAACTCACGGCTATGAACCAGACTCTTTTGTAAAACGGTTTGCGCTGCCTGGGTTCGGTCATAAAGGTCTAGACGAGATCCCTGTCACGGTCTTTAGGCCGGATCAAATCTAAAATCCGCACTTGCTTGAGTTTGCAGTCCCAAAATTCTGGCGGCCCTACGGTGATTACCTGACCGTTATGGCTTTCCCGATTGCCCAACTCATCCACGACGAGGTGGCTCGCCGCGGCGTGATCCGTTTTACCGAACTCATGGATCTGGCGCTCTATCACCCCGGTCACGGCTACTACCTTCAGCCGAAAACGCGAACCGGGAAAGCCGGCGACTTTTTCACCAATGTTTCGGTCGGCAGCGTCTACGGGCAACTCCTGGCCGATCAGTTCGCCGCCATGCATCAGATCCTGGGCGCCCCGACGCAATTCACGATCCTGGAACAAGGCGCTGAGGACGCCCGGCTGGCTCTGGACATCCTGGAACGCCTGAGCCAGGCGGCTCCCGAAACTTATTCAGCCGTGACTTACCTCGTCGTGGAACCGCATCGATCCAAGCAGCGCGCCCAGCAGGACCGGCTGGCGGCTTTCGGTTCCAAGGTGACGTGGGCAGGCAGCCTTGAAGAAGTCCGCCCCTTTACCGGCGTCGCGCACGCCCACGAGTTGGTCGACGCCTTTCCGGTCCACCTTGTCGAGCGCCAGCACCCGGACGGCTGGCGCGAACTGGGCGTAACGCTGGACGGCGACCGGCTGATTTACGCCCCCCTGCCCGAGCTCGCCCCGGAATTGGCCGCGCACCTCAAACGCATTCCCACCCCGCCGCCGGGCCCGCCGTACCGGACCGAGGTCAATCTGGCCGCCCTGGGCTGGATTCGCGACCTCGCCGGCGTGCTCGACCGCGGCTTCGTGCTGGTACTCGATTACGGCTACCCGCGAGACTTGTATTACGCGCCGCACCGGCGCGAAGGGACCCTGAGCTGTTACCGTCGCCACCGGAGGGATCATGACCCTTTGAGCGCCCTGGGCGAGAAGGACATCACCGCCCACGTCGATTTCACCAGCCTGGCTGAAGCCGGCCTCCGGGCCGGCCTCGAGGTTGCCGGCTTCACGGACCAGCATCATTTCATGGTCGGCGCCGCCGAAAAACGGCTCCGGGAGCTCAGCGGCGCCACCGAAACCGGTGGCCCGCGAGGGCGCGACGCCCGGTTCTTACGAGAGCTGCAAACGCTCCTGCACCCGGCCCACCTCGGCACGGCGTTTCGTTACCTGCTCTTTACCCGACCGACGCTTCCGGCGCCGGCCGGCTTCAAATACGCTCGCGACCCGCGGCGCGAGCTTGGGCTCGAGACGGCGTAAGCCGCCATCTCCCCGGGGGGTGCAAAACTTTCCATTGGTTTCACCGGTAACGATGGCAGAGTAGACCTGCAGCCTAAGCCGAGGTGGCGAAATCGGCAGACGCGCCAGACTTAGGATCTGGTGGAGCAATCCTTAGGGGTTCGAGTCCCCTCCTCGGCATGGCATTGGTTTCGAAACGCTTATAGAGCATCCCTCAAGGGCAATGCCGCTCCTAACGAGTTTCGGTGCCCTTTAAGTGCCCTGAAAATTACGCTCCCGAACCGTGCCGCTAAATGCTAGCGTATTTGCCAACCCGAGAAAGCGAATCGATTCGATTCGGCGATCATATACGTTCATATGAACATCAATGACAAGGAATCGCTGCCTCGGCTGGACCGGAAGTAGTATTTGAAAAAGGCATTTTTTTCTGTAAAACCGGTCCCATTTGACGTCATTAACCAATGACATAGGTTCATTTATGCCCGTCCTGGAAGCCATCCCGACCAAAAATGCGGGCGAGATGTTTTCGCCCGCGGACAGCGAATTAGAGCAGGTTATCCGTATAATTATCTCTAATTACGGTGGCGATACCACAGCATTCTACGAGGATGTGCGACCTCGAACAGAAAAGGAACCGTCTGTTACTGACGAAAGCAACGCAATCCATCGCTTCATTAAAAGCGCCTGACCCTCGCTGGGCTTGTGGGAATCCCTAATAAGGATTATCGCGAGGATTGTGATCGTGCGATTTATCTGCGGGGCGTCATTAACCAATCCCTGGTTGACGAGGTACTACCGCAGATCAACCGGCTTCGATTAGCGAGCGTCGAACCGATCACCGTTTACATCGACAGCCCAGGAGGGTCGATTGCACTTGCGGAGACCATCCGACGGATGGTTAAGGCGCCTCATCCCGATGGTGACGAGTGCCGATTGATTACTGCTGTTATCGGAATAGCCGCGAGTGCCGCGGCCGATTTTCTCGCCCTTGGGGACTACGCTATCGCGTACCCACACACGCAGATTCTTTACCACGGGTCGCGGACCGATACAGCAGGCGTTGTCACTTATGAAAGTGCAACCTCTTTGGACTTTCATTTCGGCTCGCAAAAGCGGAGTGTCAAACGGTTGGTACGTTTGTACGGGCCATTGTTATTGGGAGACTCCGAAAAAGCCGAATATGACAACCTGACAGTAAATGGTCCCGACAAGCAGGAATGGCTGGGCGAAAAAATTGGGCACAAGATCCAGCCGCTCTGGTATTTCATGGTATCACTTTGCCGTCGTTTGCAATCAGCGGATTACGATCTAAGTCCCGAGGAGGCTTATTGGCTGGGGTTGGTAGACGAAGTGCCCGGCTCAGATTTGCCAAATCTGCGGATTTTTATCGAAAACAAAGATAGACCGGCACCCCAGTCTGACAAGGTTGATTCGCTTCCTGCCTAAGGGCGATCAGGTAAGCGGTTAGGGTGAGATTGGCCCTAATCACCGTCGCCATGCATTAAGAACCGTTCCATATAAACTTTAAAATCTTTTCCGCGTGCGTTCGGCCAAACTCGTCCGAGTTCAGCGGAACCTTTACCCCTTCCGGCGACTTCTGCTGGAACTGATGATCAAATTTTTTCACCCGCAGATTCGACAACAATGTAGCAACAACACGCTTCCAGCGGCCTCGGTGCTGGCCTTATACTGTCCCCAAAATCGCTCAGCCGCTCGCCGCGCGTGCTGGCGAGTTCGTCAGTGTGGATGAGGCACAGTCCGAGCTTCTCGGCCGGCTCAAGCGTGGCACGGCCTACCCACGCGACGTCATCGACCTATTTCACGACCTGCGACGCGCAGCCAACGAAGCGGTACATCAGCACCGTGGCGACCCTGCCAGTTTTGCACATCCCGCTCCCACCGCATCCCTGACGATCCGTGTGCTCAAAGGGTCGATCGACTGGAAGCGGACGTGCTTTTCAGTGCCTGAGCTGCATCTCGATTTCAGCTTTGTCGATGACTGACCAGACTGACATGATTCTTACATTTCGGAATTCGTAGAAGACATTTTCAGCGAAACAAATCTTTCGTCCATCAACTCTCAGGCCAAGGAACTCGCCTCTTGGCGTACAGTTGAACAGAAGTCGCGCCGCGACATGAGGCGTTTCGCAAACCAGCAAGTCGATGTTAAATTGAAGGTCGGGGATAGCCGCATGATCACGGACCAGCATATCGCGGTATCCGGATAGCCCAAGTGAGCGGCCGTTGTGCTTAACTTGGTCATCTACAAATCGATCGAGTTCAGCCCAGTTCTGTCCGTTCAAACACTCAATGTAGCCACGGTATAGTGAGCTCAGCGCGGTGTTGCTCAAAATGATGCTCCCTCAATTATCGTCAGTTTCCAGGTTTGGCTTGCACGGTGCCAGCCCCAGTCATTTGCCTGGTTGGCGTCGTTCGACTCGTCCAGAGCGTCGCCGAACCCGCTGCCAGGTATGTCGATCGCGGCCTTGATCGCCATTTGCAGGAGCCGCGCCGCCGGGGCTGCCTCCGGTCCATCAAGCAAGGTCAGTGCCTCTTTCATCAGGGATACAGCAACATCAGCTTGCTGAACGCGCCTGTGACGACCTACCCCGACCAGTTCGCGCATCTCGTTTCGGAGAGGAGACCAGCTCAGCCAATTGCACCCCTTGCAACAAAGGCGGGATCGATTTCTGCCGCCGGTGCGACGGCGATGCTCGACAAACCGAGCCATGACGCCAGAAGGCAAAGCTCCGCGAGCAATCGCTCCACGGTGCACCCGGGCGCCGCCGGCTCGACATGGGCCCGCTGGATCATCAGCGTCCCCACCTTGCGGTCCGCTTTGAGATCCACGCGGGCGACGAGCGCCCCGTCCAGCATGAAGGGCAGCACGTAATAGCCATGCTCGCGCTTGTGAGCGGGCGTGTAGATTTCGAGCCGATAACGGAACCCGAACAGCCGCTCGACCCGGGGCCTATGCCAGATGAGCGGATCGAAGGGCGAGAGGAGTGCCGAGCCTTCGATCTTGCGTCCAGCTCGCGCATCCTTGTGCAGATAGGCTTGCTGCTGCCATCCGCGAACGCGGACCGGGGCGATAGTCCCCTCCTCGACCAACTGTTCAAGCAGGGGTGGCACGTCTGCGGCAGGGATGCGGTAATAATCGCGCAGGTCATCCGCCGTCGCGATGCCGAGCGCTTCGGCCGATCGAGCCAGAAGCATTCGCCGCGCATCAATGCCGCGCGGTGTGGGGCACTGAAGGATGGTGCGGGGCAAGACGCGCTCGGGCAGATCATAGACGCGTTCGAAGCTGCCCCGGCGGTGGGTTGCGGCGACCAGACCCGCCCAGAACAACCATTCGAGCGCGTGTTTCGCGTCGCTCCAGACCCACATTCCCTTCGAGGCTCTGTTACCGGTTACATCGGACGCGGCCAGCGGTCCCTCCGCCCTGACGCGGTCGAGCATGGCGTCGGCTTCGCCTCGCCTCTCGCTCGCAAAGGGTTCGAGCGGCTTCCAAACGCCCTTGCCCCGAAGAGCGCGTGCCATGCGCCATCGCAGCAAGGGGTGGCAGTCTATCGGCAGCAGCGATGCCTCATGGCCCCAATATTCGAAGAAGCGCTTGGGTTTGGCGGCCACCACGGCGTCAAGGCGGGCGCGACTATAGGCACCCAGCCGCGAGAAATGCGGCAGATAGTGCGCGCGAACGAGGACGTTCACGCTATCGATCTGGACAAGGCCAAGCCGGCCGGTCAACTTACGCAGTTGCGTCACGCTGACATCGCCGCCGCGGCTTAGGGCATTAAAGCCCTGGGCGGTGAGCGCGATGCGCCGGGCTTCGGAAACGGAGAGTTCAGCCCTCAAGACCGCTCTCCCGACACCGTGGCAACGAAGGCCCGCAGGTCGGCCAGCATCCGCTCCGGCTGTTCAAGGGCGGCGAAGTGGCCTCCCTTCGGCATGTCGCTCCAATGCACGACGTTGTAAGTCTTCTCGGCAAACGAGCGTGGTGCCGGCGGGAACACGGGATCGGGGAATGCCGCAACCCCCGTAGGCACGCGGATGCGCGTCCCGGCGGGAAACCGGTCCGATCCTTCCAGGCGCTTGCCGTGGTAGATCCAAGTCGCCGTTACGATCGCCGAGGGCGCGACATAGAGCATGATGTTGGTGAGCAGTTCCTCTTCCGAAAACTTGCTCCAGATGTCCGGACTGCCGGCGGCGGTCGTGGGCAAGTCGGCCCACTTGCCGAACTTCTCGAGGATCCAGCCGGCCGCGCCCACCGGACTGTCCGCCATAGCGACGCCCAACGTCTGCGGGCGCGTCTCCTGCTGGTGGTTGTAGCCGGTTTCCCAATCGAGGATCGCCGCCCGGCGCGAGAACAGATTCTTCTCCTCCGGACTCGTGGGAACGGCATCCTCCGCGAAGATGCTCATCATGTTGATGTGGAAGCCGAGCAGCGCGTCCGGCTGCGTATAGGCCATCCAGCTCGCGATGTGCGCGCCCCAATCGCCGCCCTGAACGACATAGCGCGCCTCGCCGAATAGACGGACCATCAAGGTGTGCATGAGTGCAGCGGCCCGGCGCGGACCGATGACGCCGGTGATCGGATTGGAAAAGGCAAAACCCGGGAGTGAGGGAACGACGACGTCATGGCCGTCCGCTGCCAGAGGCTCCAGCAGGCGCATGAATTCAAGGTAGGAGCCCGGCCAGCCGTGAAGGAGGAGAAGGGGCGGCTTGGACCCGTCGCCCTTCACCTGGACGAAGTGAATACGCTCGCCCTCGACATCGGTCGTGAAGTTAGGGAGTTGATTGAGGCGCCCCTCGACCGCGCGCCAATCGTAGCTCTTTTGCCAATACGCGACGAGCCGCTTGAGATCATCGATGCCTACGCCCGATCCCCATCCGCCTATGTCGGGAAGCTGGCTCCAATCATAGGCTTTTACCTTCGCCCGGATGGCGGCAAGTCGTTCATCGGCTATGTCGATCGTGTAAGGCGAGACCAAATTCTTCTCCTCATCGTGCCGCCTCGGGACGGTGCATCCAAGCGCGTTCTGACGCATTAGATCTGTTTCTGCAAAGGTCGACGCTTTTAGGCCTGCTGGCAACAACCGTGTGGATTTTTACGGTAGGCGCCTCAACGTTCGCCGGCCGCCTGACCTGTGCCAAGCCGCCAACCGTGCCCAGGCCTGCATCCGTTCGACATCCGTTGCGCAGGTTGCGTGATCGCCCGCTTGCGCCGCCACGCCTACGATGTAGCTCGCGGGTGCGAGAGCTGCTGCGTCCGCCTTCCTGAGAGGTGAACGAATGGATCCAAAAACGCCTATTAGATCCAATCATGCACGACCTTGAGCAGCCGGTCGGAGCCGTCCCCCACGCCACGGAGCGGCTGCGGGCCATGATCCTGGACGGTAGCATCACGGTAGCATCGAGCCTGACGCGAACCTGAGGCAGGACGAACTCGCCCGCTGCCTCGGCGTCAGCCGCACGCCCCTCCGTCTCGCGCGCGAGGGCCTGGTGACCGTGCGCCACCATCGCTCCGCGACCGTCACGCCGGTGATGCCCGGCGCCGTGCAGGAGCTCTTCGGCATGCGGATCGCCCTGGAGCCGCTCGCGCTCGGCGCTGCGTTCGCCCACCTGGACAAGGTCTGCCTCGCTATGACGGAGCAGTGCCTGGACGCGGCTTCCACTGCGACCGGCCGCTTGGACCCGGCCGCGGCCAACTGGCGGTTCCATCACGCCCTGTACGCGCCCTATGCTCCTGGGCACCATCTCCGACCTGAACGTGCGCGCGACCCGTGCCGAGATCGTCGGCCTCTCCGTGCAGTCCCGGCCGCAGGCCTCGCACGACGAGCACGCCGCGCTGCTCGCGCCCTGCCGCGACCGCGACGGCGCCAGGGCGGTCCGGCTCCTCACCGAGCACCTGTCCAAGGCGCGGGCCACGGCGCTCGACGCGATCACCCGGTAGGAGCGGCGCCATGCCCGTCCACAACCGCATCGCAGAGTTCCACGCCGAGATGGCGGGCTGGCGCCGCCACCTGCACACCAACCCGGAGCTTTCCTACCGCGAGAGCTCTGCGACGCCTGCAAACGGTATCGTTGCCGATCATCCGGATCACGGCCGGCAACTTCCGGCTTCTGAACCGGCTACTCACCCAGACGGAACGAATTCTCGAAATTAACTCGCTCCAACAGGTGAACAAAGCCGTCGTGGAAGCCGGGCGTGAGAGCCTGGTCATTGGGCATGCCCGCATGACCCGCTTGGCCTCCCACCGTGCGGGAGGCGGCTTGAGGGTTGGAGCGGTGCCCGCATCGTTATACACAGGGACATAAAAACATGCGAAATGGTTAAATGGAACGCAAACGTCGTAGCGTCTCATTGCCCGGCGCCCATTGGGCGAATTGCGCTTCAACGGCGGTGATGACGGCCTCCAGGTTGGGGAAATAGACCTCGTGAGTGCAA
>JAFBAP010000146.1 GCA_019247695.1 Verrucomicrobiota bacterium
CGTTACCCGTTACGGGTTCCTCGTTGCGCGAATCCGATCCTCGGAGATCCTGTTCCGTGCGCTTCTTGTTAATCGACGGCCATTACTACGTGTACCGCTCTTACCACGCGATCCAATCTCTGAACAACTCGCGCGGCGAGCCTACCAACGCCATTTACGGGTTCGTCAAATCGGTTCGCAAGATGCTGAAGGATCTGCGGCCGGACTACATCGCCGTTTTCTGGGATGAAGGTCTGCCGGAACGGCGCGTGAACCTGCAGCCTGCTTACAAACAGCAGCGCCAGGAAATGCCGTCGCCGATGGTGCCGCAACTCGCCTTCATTCGTCGTTTTTGTTCCGCGATGGGCCTGGAGTCAGTCGCAAAGCCGAATACCGAAGCGGACGACCTGATGGCCTGCTACGTGGCCATCGCACTCCGGGAACAGATCGAATGCGTCCTCGCAACCAGCGACAAGGATCTTTTTCAGTTGGTCGGGCCGATGGTCCGGATTTACTCGACGAACAAGGCCGATCTGAAGAACCCGGCGGATTCCTTTGTCTTGTTGGGCACCGAGGAGGTCACGCAAAAATGGGGCGTACCGCCGGCGAGTATCCCGGAGGTGCTGGCCCTTACGGGTGACTCGGTCGACAACATCCCGGGAGTGGAGAAGGTCGGGCCGAAAACGGCGGCTAACCTCGTCCGGGAGTTCGGGACGGTTGAAAATCTCCTGGCGAACCTCGAAAAGGTCTCCAACCCGACCTTAAGGGCGAAGCTGGCGGCAAACCGAACGCAGATCGCCCACAATCGCGAGATGGTACGCCTGGAGCTTGACCATGACTTGACGGTACCCGTGAAATCGATGACCCTGCGCCCGGCTTATCCCGAGTACATCGCGGGTCTCGAGCAGTGCGAGTTCCGCTCCTTGCTTAACGAAGTCAGGGAAGAGGCGGCCAGAGCAGGCGAACACCCGCCGCAGGGCCTCCAGGGCGAATTGTTCTAGCTCACTGCCACAAGCGGAACGATGCCAAAAATCACTGATCCCCAACTGAGGCAAATTTTTCATTTGCGGCACTCGCGGCATTTCATTTCCGGCATTTTTCCGCTTGCGGCATTCGCCGCATTTCTGCCGTCACGATCTCCTGTGCCGGACGTAACCGGCCCGGCGCCCATCCCGTTCGCTGCAGGTGGTGATACCGGCGATCCGAGCGGAGGATCCGCCCAGCAGGAAGGCCAGCGCGCAAAGGTCATCAATGTCGCCGCCGATGTCCGTATCGAGGTGGACTAACGGGTTCTGGCATGCGCTAAGCCTCACGGCTGCCCGCCTCAGAAGCGTGGGGACATGTTCGAACCGCCGCACCTCATGATCCGTAAGCAGGTCGAGAACTGAAGCCTTGCGGCCTAAAAATACCCCTTCACGCGTTCCAGGCAAAACTCAAATGGGCCCCCCAAGGGACACCGCCGCGACGCCGTTCGCCAACCCCGTTTTGCCGGGGTGAACAAAGCCGGATCGGCGAACGGCCTCCGCACCGGCCTGCCGGTCTTGACTACATAATTATAATAATAATTAGTAATTTCTACGATCAATGCTAAGATCGCGACGGTAAGTATCGCGGTGAGGCGGACGCCGGAGGCGAATCCAGCCCGGATTCCAGGCGTCCAAAGACTGTGCTACGAACCGTTGCGAATGGATTTGCTCACAAACCTCTTCTCGAGCGCAACCTTTATGCCTCACGGGTTCTGTTACACTTGGGACCCGTACCTCATCTGGTTGAATGCCGGTTCCGATATTCTGATCGCGCTAGCCTATTACACCATCCCGATCACGCTGGTCTATTTCGTGCGGCGCCGGAAGGACCTGGCTTTTGACTGGATCTTTGTCTGTTTCGCCATTTTCATCGTCGCCTGCGGAACTACTCACGTGCTCGAGGTGGTGAGCATCTGGCATCCCATGTATTGGCTGGCGGGAGCCATCAAGGCCGCGACGGCAGCCGTTTCGCTCCTGACCGCCGTTGCGTTGATTGCGTTGATTCCGCGCGCGTTGGCGCTCCCGAGCCCGAAAGACTTGAGGGCTGCCAACCAGGCGCTCCAGGAGGCCCAGGATGCAACGCGGAGAATAAATGAAGCGCTCGAAGCGAAGATCGCCGAACGCACTGCCTCGCTCGGGGCGGCAAACGCCGCGCTCTCAGCGGAAATCAAACAGCGGAAACTGATGACCGAACACCTCCACGAGAGTGAACGCCAGCTTCGAACTGCCATGGCCAGGTCCCCCATTCCGGTCATGATATATGACGAACAAGGCGTGGTCCGGCTGCTGAGCAACGGTTGGACCAAGTGTTCCGGTTACACCCTTGAAGACATTCCGACCCTCGAGGACTGGCTCTCCAGAGCTTATAACGGCGACGGTGAGGCGGCGAGGAACTACATTCACACACTGTTCACGATTGCTGACCCGGTCTACGACGGCGAATGGACGATCCGGGCTAAAAACGGCGAGCAGCGCACCTGGGATTTCCATACCATTCCGCTCGGTCGAGACCGGGAGGGTAAGCGGTTGCTGGTGAGCAAAGGTGTGGATATCACTGAGCGTAAACAAGCCGAGCGGCAGAAAAACGAATTTCTGGCGCTGTTGGCTCACGAACTGCGCAATCCGCTGGCTCCGATTTGCAGTGCGTTGCACGTTTTTGGTCAGTCCAGGGCCGATCCGGTCCTTGTGTCCCAGATGCTGCGAATGGCGGAACGGCAGGTCTGGCACATGGCCCGGCTGCTGGATGACCTGCTCGACGTGGTGCGCATCAGCCAAGGGCGGTTCGAGCTCCGGAGGGAACCGGTCGAAGTCGGGGAGGGCCTGATGCGCGCGGCGGAATCGGTTGCCCCGTTCTGCGAGGAGCGCCGCCATGACCTGAGAGTGATCCGGCCCCAGGGGCCCTTGTGGGTGCAGGCGGATCGCACCCGGTTGGAGCAAATCCTGACCAATTTGCTCAATAACGCCGCCAAGTACACCGATCCGGGCGGCCGGATCCGGGCTAGTGCCGAACTGGAGGGCTCGCATGCGGTGATCCGGGTTCAGGACACGGGTATTGGCATCGCGCCGGCGATGCTCACGCGCATTTTCGAGCTGTTCGTCCAGGGCGAACGGCGACTGAACCGTTCGGTGGGCGGGGTCGGAATCGGGTTGTCGCTGGTCAAAAACCTGGTCGAACTGCACGGCGGCACCGTGGAAGCGTTTAGCCCCGGGCTGGGCGGAGGCAGCGAGTTTGTGGTGCGACTCCCGGCGATCAAGGCGGCATGCCCTGGGCGGGAAGCGGAAAAAATATCACCGAAAGAGAGAAAAATGCCCCGTGGGACGCGGGCAGGTTTACGGGTCCTGGTCGTTGACGATAATAGCGACGCTGCGGACGGCCTCGCCACGATCCTGAGGTTCAGCGGACACGAGCTGCGGATCGCTTATGACGGGCCGGCAGCGCTGGCGGTCGCGCAAACCTTCCGGCCCCATGTGGTGCTCCTTGACCTTGGGCTGCCGGGAATGGACGGGTATGAAGTTGCACGCCGGTTGCGGCAAAAACCGGAATTCAAGGAGGTTTGCATCGCCGCCGTAACCGGCTGGGGCCAGCCGGAAGACCGCCAGAACTCGCAAAAGATGGGGATTAACCGCCACCTGGTCAAACCCGTGGATCCCTCTTTGCTGGCGCAATTGCTGGCGGAGGTCACAGCCGCTGCGGAAAATGCCGCCGACCCGGGGACGGGTCACGGGTAGAGTTCGGGGTTCGGAGTTCGGGGTTCGGGGTTCGGGGTTCGGAGTTCGGCGTTCGGAGCGGCGGAGAACGCCACCAATGACACCGGGTGTCGGGTGTCGGTCACACAGCGGGCACAGCGGGTCTGGCGGGCACAACGTAAGAGTTCACACGGCGAACACGGCGACCACGGCGGGGAGAAGAAAGGGTTCGGAGTTCGGGGCGGCAGAGAATGCCACAAATGATACCGGGTGTCGGGTGTATCTTGGGGAAGAGTCGCGGATGTCAAGCCTGTAACTCTTCTTTCCGCCGTGTTCGCCGTGGCTCGCCGTGTTCGCCTTGTGAACCTCTGTCGCTGTGCCCGCCGTGT
>JAFBAP010000147.1 GCA_019247695.1 Verrucomicrobiota bacterium
AACCCCGAACCCCGAACCCCGAACCCCGAACCCCGAACCCCGAACGCCAGCCGTCAGGGGTTCCGCAGCCCGTAGACGCGGACGCCCTGGCTTTTGCCTTTGAGTTGAAAGGCGCCGAAATCGTTCAGGTCGCGCCCTTGGGGCAGGACCGTCACAAAGTCCTGCGACATGACGAGGTCCTGGTTCAAATCCTTCATCACGCCCTCCAGGCGAAAGGCGGTATTGACGGCATCGCCGATGATCGTGGCATCGCGAACCGCCACCTGGCCGATGTTGGAGCTGGTTACCCGCCCGAAATGGAGCGCAATGCCCACGCGGAACTGCTGATCCGTTTCCGGCCAGGTCCGGGTTGCAGCCAATTGGAGGAGCGTTTCCGCCACATCCAGGCAGGTGGCGCACTCGGTCCCTTGCTGGTCCCGTGCCGGCCAATACGCCAGGACGGCATCCCCGATGTACTTATCAATGATGCCGCTGGCCGACTGCACCGCGTTTCCGACGTCCCGGAACCAATTGCCGACCGCCAGGGCCAACTGGCGTTCGTCCAGTTTTTCGGCCATGGAGCTGAAGCCGCGGATGTCGCAGACCAGAATGGCCACCGATAACAGGGCGTGCTGCCCGTCGATGCTGGCCGCCGCCAGCGTTGCATCCACCGCGGCGTTCGGTTCCTCATCCAGCGTTTGCTCAAAGATCAATTCGAAATTGGCAATGCGAACCCGCGCCCCGGGTTCCAGTGTGACCGGCATCACCACACGTTGATCGTTTACGTAAGTACCGTTCCGGCTTCCCAGATCCATGATCTGGTATTGAAATCCGTTGTGGCAACGGACGATGGCATGCTGGCGCGAGACGTGATTCCCCGGCAGCGCAACCGTGTTATCCGGGGTGCGCCCGATCGTGGCAGTGTTGCTGACCACCTGCTCAAAGGGAGTCTTACCGGGAGGGTATACGCGAAACTTGGCGGGCATAGAACCAGGGCGATGTTGCCACTTAGCCTCGAAACTTACCAGTACCTTTGCTTTGGGTTCAAGCCAGCCTCTGAGCGCTTGACCGGGCTGCGATCAATCGCTCCCTGCGGCAAAAAGCTTGTAATCTACCGTAACGGTACTCATCGAGCTTCACAAGCGCCGGCCTTCAGAAAAGGAATTCAACGCGAAATGATTGGAAAGAAATGCTCACGTTGGGATTGACGGCTCTGCGCAAACCCTTTATGGTCCGAGCACTCCATCAAGAGTAGCGGAGGGACAGGCCCGTCGAAGCTACGGCAACCGGCTCAGGTCAAATTGAGCGCCCAGGTGCCAAATCCTGCCTCGAGTATCTCGAGGGAAGATGGTGAGCATTGCGGTTTTCATTCGCGGCTCTTGGTGGGTATGGAACACCCGCACTATGGATAAACGCTCTACCTTTTCGCATTTGCGCTGTCGTGAATGCGGCCGCGAGTACTCGAAAGAAGCCATCCACGTTTGCGAGTTCGATTTCGGACCGCTCGAAGCGGCGTATGACTATGACGCCGTTAAAGAGATTCTCTCACGTGAGGTCATTTCGCAGCGTACCCGGTCCATGTGGAGGTACCGCGAGCTTCTCCCCATTGACGGCCAGCCTTCCGTCGGGCTCCACACCGGCTTTACGCCCTTGGTGCGAGCCAAGCGGTTGGCGGAACGCCTTGGCGTGCGTGAACTCTACATCAAGAACGATGCCGTCAATCACCCGACCCTTTCGTTCAAGGATCGCGTGGTCTCCGTTGCCCTGACGCGGGCCAGGGAACTGGGCATGGATACCGTCGCCTGCGCTTCGACCGGCAACCTGGCCAATTCCGTGGCTGCAAACGCCGCGTCCGCCGGCCTGCGCAGCTTCGTCCTGATTCCCTCCGACCTGGAGCCGAGCAAAATCGTCAACTCTCTGGTGTTCGGCACGAACGTCATCGGCATTCACGGCGCCTACGATCAGGTAAACCGGCTTTGTTCCGAGATTGCCGGCAAATACGGCTGGGGCTTCGTCAACGTCAATCTCCGGCCTTACTACGCTGAAGGCTCCAAAACCATGGGGTTTGAGATCATCGAGCAACTCGGGTGGAAATTGCCGCGGCACACGGTGGTTTGCATGGCCAGCGGATCGCTTTTGACCAAGGTGCGTAAAGCTTACCAGGAATTTGTCAAGGTGGGCCTGGCTGAGGACGCCCCGGCCTCCATCTACGGGGCTCAGGCGACCGGTTGCTCACCGATCACGACGGCCGTGAAGAGCGGGACCGACGTGGTTCGTCCCGTGCCGAAACCGCGAACCATCGCCAAATCGCTTTCGATCGGTACACCTGCCGACGGTTATTATGCCATTCGCGTCATGCAGGAAACCGGCGGAACCGCCGAAGACGCGAGTGACGCCGAGATCATCGACGCCATCAAGCTGCTGGCGGAAACCGAAGGCATTTTTGCCGAAACGGCCGGCGGCGTCACCGTGGCGTGCGCCAAAAAACTGATCGAGTCCGGCCGGATTCCGCGCGACGAAAGCATCGTCCTTTGCATTACGGGCTACGGCCTGAAGACGCAGGAGGCGATCACCGAACACGTTGGCGCCCCTTCGCTCATCCAGCCGAACCTGCGCGAGTTCGAGGCGCTCATCGAACCACCCACCCCTTTTACCATCAACTGAACCATTATGTCCGTCCCCGTCCGCATCCCTACCCCGCTTCGCAAGCTTACCCACAATCAGGAAGTCGTTCAGGTCGAAGGCGCAAACGTCCGTGAAGTGCTTAACAGCCTTGAAAGCGCGTTTCCCGGACTGAAGGAGCGCATCTGCGATGAGCACAATAACATCCGGCGTTTCGTCAATGTTTTCGTCAACGACGAAGACATTCGCTTCCTTCAGGAAAGCGATACCCCGGTCAAAAGCGGCGATGAAGTCAGCATCGTGCCGGCCATCGCCGGCGGTTAGAAAAATTTCCTCTGCTGACTGAGCTAAGCTGCCAATACCGGATGCGCGGCCCGGTTGGTCACCGGGCCACGCACGGTTGCCGGCCGGTTGTCGCTCTCCCTCATGCCGGGCTCGGTTACGCGGCCCCTTCCAGACGGGATTTCTGATTCCGGAGTTTCTCCAGGTCCCGCTCCGCGTCTGCCAGCCGGCGGCGCTCCTGTTCTACGACCGCCGCGGGCGCGCGCGCCGCAAAACTCGGGTTGTCGAGTTTTGCCCTGCTCTTTGCGAGCTGGCCGTTCAGCGCATCAATCTCGCGGCTTAATCGCTTCAATTCCGCTTCCCGGTCAATCAGGTCCTCCATCGGAAGCAACAGCCGGAGATCTCCCACCACGGCCACCGCCGATTCCGGCTCGCTCGCCCCGGGCGCCAGCCACTCGACACAAGAAAGCTTGCCTAGGCTGACGATGAACGCGCGATTGTGCGCCACCCAGTCCCGGACCCGATCGTCACCCCCGGACAGAAAGAGCGCCACCTGTTTCCGGTAGGGGACGTCCATCTCCGCCCGAATACGCCGGACCTCGATGACGACCTTTTGGAGCCACCCGATTTCCTGTTCCGCCCCATCGTCAGTGCGGTACTCGCTCTCCGCAGGGAACGGGCGGAGCATGATGCTTTCACCCCTGACCCCGGCCAGCGGCGCGACCGGCTGCCAGAGTTCCTCCGAGATGAACGGCATCACCGGGTGCATCAGCCGCAAGAGGCTTTCCAGCACCTCGATCAACGTGCGCCGGGTCGCCCCCTGTTCTTCGGCAGATCTTTCGGTATCGGCGAGCACGATCTTCGACAGCTCCAGGTACCAGTCGCAGTAATGATTCCAGGTAAACTCGTAAATCGCCTGGGCAACCTGATCGAGACGGTAGTCCGCGATCCCCCTTTTCACTTCGCCGAGAGCATGGGCAAAGCGGGACCGTATCCAACGGTCAATCGTGCTTCCGCGGTCACCCGTTTGGTCCGGGGCAGCCGGAGGCACCACATTCTCAACGTTCATCAGAACGAAGCGCGCCGCGTTCCAGATTTTCGTGCAAAACGCCCGCGAACCGGCCAGCCGGCGGATGTCGAAAGCGATGTCGCGTCCCGAACCCGCCAGCACTGCAAACGTAAACCGGAGGGCATCCGTCCCGTAGGCCTCAAACCCGTTGGGAAATTCCCGGCGAACATTTTTCGCGATGCTCGCCGCCATCTCCGGCTGCATGAGGCCCTGGGTCATCTTTGCAACCAGCGAATCAACGTCCCGCCCGTCGATGATATCGAGAGGATCCAGCACGTTGCCCTTTGATTTGGACATTTTCTGCCCGTGGGCGTCCCGGACGAGGCCGTGGATATACACCGTTCGAAAAGGCACTTCGCCGGTCAGCTTCAGACCCATCATGGCCATGCGCGCAACCCAGAAGAACAGGATGTCGAATGCCGTCACCATGACCGTGGTCGGGTAAAACGTCCTCAGTTCGGGCGTTTGATCCGGCCAACCCAAGGTCGCAAAAGGCCAGAGGGCCGAACTGAACCAGGTGTCCAGAACGTCCTCGTCCTGCCGCAACGGCAGGTCCGGAGAAAGATTGTATTTCGCCCGTGCGTCGGCTTCGCTGCGGGCCACGTACACCTTGCCCTCAGGGTCGTACCATGCCGGGATGCGGTGCCCCCACCAGATCTGCCGGCTGATGCACCAGTCGCGGATCTCCTCCATCCATTGGAAAAAGGTCTTTTCCCAGCCTTTCGGGATCAGCCGGATCCGTTGGTCGCGGACGGCCTCGATGGCCGGGCCGGCAAGCGGCCCGGTTTTGACGAACCATTGGTAGGTAAGGTACGGCTCGATCACCGCGTGGCTGCGATCCCCGCGGGGAATCACCTGGACGTGCGGCTGGATCCCGGCCAGGAAACCCTGGGCTTCCAGGTCGGCCACGATTCGCTTGCGCGCTTCGTAGCGGTCCAGCCCGCGGTAAGCTCCGGGCACCGCGTCGTTCAGGCGGGCATCGCCGGTGAAGATGTTGATGACGGGTAAACCGTGGCGCTGCCCCACATCGTAGTCGTTGAAGTCGTGCGCCGGCGTTATTTTCAGGCAGCCGGTGCCGAATGCGGGATCAACGTGGGCGTCCGCGATCACCGGGATCTGGCGGCCGGTGAGCGGCAGCTCGACGCTGCGCCGGATGAATTTCCGGTAGCGGTCATCTTCGGGGTGGACGGCCACCGCCACGTCGCCCAGCATGGTTTCCGGCCGCGTCGTCGCCACCGTCAGGTAATCGCTCCCGCCCGCGAGCGGGTAGCGAATCAGCCAGAGGTTGCCCGCTTCCTCCTCGTTGATGACTTCGAGGTCCGAGATCGCCGTCCGCAGGACGGGATCCCAGTTGACGAGCCGCTGGCCCCGGTAAATCAGACCTTCTTCGTACAACCGGACGAACACATCCCGGACCACCGGCGACAGACGCTCGTCCATGGTGAATCGTTCGCGGGACCAATCCACTGAGACGCCCATGCGTCGCAACTGGGTGGTGATGGTCCGGCCCGAGCGCTCCTTCCATTCCCAGACCCGTTCGATGAACGCGTCGCGCCCGAGGGCGTGGCGGGATTTACCTTCGGCAATCAACTGGCGTTCAACGACCATCTGGGTCGCGATGCCGGCGTGATCCGTCCCCGGTTGGCCGAGCGTGTTGAAGCCGCACATCCGGTGGTAACGCAGCAGGGTATCAATGATCGTAGCCTGGAAGGCGTGCCCCATGTGCAGGGTGCCCGTAACATTGGGAGGCGGGATGGTGATGCAAAAGGCATCGCCTCGGCCGGAAGGGGAGAAAAAGCCATTTTCCTCCCAGTGCCGATACCACTTTCTTTCTATCGCGGCCGGATCGAAAGACTTCATTTTGGAAACTTCATTTAATGGCAAAGTTCTGATCGCGTGCAACCAGACGGATCAAGGCCATACCATAACGTCACGCCGGGCGAATAAAAGAGCCGAGCCGGTTTTTCGGCCCCGGCTACCTCGCTTTTGCTCCTCGCCATGCGTATTCTTGTGCGCATGAGCATCCCTCCAAACAAGCCGGCCGTCCGTGCCGTGCGCCGGTTTGTCCCCCTGACGGCGGTCCTCGTGCTTCAAACGATTGCTTTTTGCCAGGCCGGCGTCCCGCCGGCCGGCCAGGATGAACCAGGTCCTTCGCCTACCCCCGCGCCGAGCCTGACACCGGGAGCGACCCCGGGGCCCAGCGCCACTCCGCCGCCCGGGGCCACCCCGGCAGCCCCGGGAGCCACGCCCAGCCCGGCGCCCGGAACCTCGCCTTTACCTCCGCCGAGCCTGTAATCCAGCCGGAAAAAGGTGCCCCATCCCAGGGCCATGCCGTCAAACGCCGGAACCGCCCTTAAGCCTGAGGAAAAGGGTTGGCGTCCGCGACGCGCCATCGCCCTGAGCGGCTGGGGCGGCAGCGAGGGCGTGACCGGAAAGCCACGCAGCCGGCTTTCATGCGCACCCGGTTAAACCGTGCTCACCCGAGGCGATCGCCAGCGCCGTGCGCGAGACGGTGAAATTGCTCCAAAAGAATGGGGATTAATTAATCCAGAATTAATCCGTATTTCCATAGTATCTCAATTGGATGTATTTCGCTTTCTTTACGCTCCCCATTTGGAAGGGCATAACCATCTCCCACGAAGTATGAATGTTGTTAACCTGGTTCAAACTAAAGAGGAACTGATTTGCAGAGCCGTGGCACGCCACTACCGGTCGGAGAGGTACGGACGCGGCCCGAGCGCAGGCCTGATGTCTTCTTACGTGGATGCCGTCACCGATGAGGTCGTGCTCGTAAGCCTCGACGGGAAGACGGCCCGGTACGCCGTTGACTCATTCCGTTGATCGATCGTTTCGATCTCCGCTCTCGGCAGGGCCTTTTTTAAAATTACAATAATTATCAATGAAGCGCCCCGTTTCGTTCCGGCTGAACGCTTCCGCGAAAGGACGAGACGGAACCGGCATCAACCCAGGGACTGGAAATTCAGGCCGCTGAAAGTGCTGCTGATCCGTTGGGCCACGCCATCGGACCCGCGTCACCCTCCTGTTCCGGCTGAGCTCGGCCTCACCGCCGCTGTGCTGTTCCCCCCGGAGGTCAAGCGACGGCTCGCAACGATTGAAGCTGCCACCCGGCACGCGCTGGACCTGGCGCGCCAGGCGGCTGCAGCCGCCGGGCCGTCATTGCTCGACCTGGATCGCCTGAGTTGCACGGTGGAAATTCAGAGCGACGATCTGCCCCCTCCCGGCGAGCCTTCCTTGATTACCTGCGAAGGGACCCGGGTATGGCTGGAGAGAACCGGAGACGGCTGACGGCCGCCGCCACCGTGCCCCCTGCCGGTTCCAGCCGTGACGGCGCAGCCCTTAGGACGGCTCCGCACCCATCCGCGTTGCTTCGACGAACGTTTCCGTCTCATTATCAATCTGGCGGCCTTTGCGACCGCCCGCGGCGTGCACGTACAAGGCCCCGCGCTCAACCCGCGCCTTCGGCTCAGGCGGAAGTGAAATCTCGTAGCGCACGGGCTCTTGGTGATCCGCCAGCTGCAGCTTCGGGTTGTACACGCGGTTAAACTTCCAGAGCATCCGGACGAAATTGGTCTGGCCGCGCAGCAGACGGTTCGCGGCGACGCCGGCAGCCGCGCGCAGCGCTGCGAAACCGAGATGCTTTGTGCTCAGCACGCGTTGGGTCTCGACCAACTCCTTGTAAAATTCGTCGAGGGGCAGGTGCGTCGGCAACACGGCATGCTGGATATCGAAGAGACGGTAGTCGCGCGTCGTCAGCCGCCGCGACTCGGTGCGCCAACTCTCCGTGCCCGGATAAGGCGTGTTGACGCTGATATTGACGATTTCGGGAATTTCCATGCACCAATCCCGGATCACCCGGAAGCGTTCCCGGTCCCACGAGGGATCGGCGATCAGGTTGATCGCCACGGTCACGCCGAGGGAACGGGCAAAATCGAGCGCCTCAAAGTTCTTCGAAAGGTCAACCCGTTTTCGAAATCGTTTCAGCCCCTCCTCATCGATCGCTTCGATCCCCAGAAACATGTATTGAAGGCCGATCCGCCGCCAGAATTTGAACACTTCCCGGTTGCGCAGGAGCACATCTCCCCGGGTTTCCAGGTAATACGCTTTTTTGATGCCCCGTTTGGCGATCATTTCGCCGATCCGCATCCCGTGCTCCGCCTGGATAAAGGCGACGTCATCCAGCAGGAAAATTCCGGGCTCCCTGATCCGGCTTAATTCTTCGACGGCGCATTCAGGGGACTTGGTGCGGTAGCTCCGTCCGTAAAAGGTCCAGGCGCTGCAGAACACGCAGTCCCAGGGACAACCGCGGCTGAACTCGATTGAAGCGCAGGGATCCAACACACCGATGAAGTATTTGCGGCGATGCCGGAGCAAGTCGCGCGCCGGCATTACGGCGTCAAGGCTGTGCACAAAAACCGGACGTGGACCTTCTCCCGCCGGGGTCTGCACCCCGGGCACCCGGTGCAGGTTGGAGCGGTCATGCCGCGCCGCTTCCAAAACCGCGGTGATGACCGGTTCCCCTTCGCCTTTGAGCACGGCATCGATACAGCCGGCGCCGTGTTCCAGCACTTCTGCGCCGATGAAAGAGGCGCTATGGCCGCCGACCATGATCAACGCGCTGGGCAGAAGCACGCGGGTGGCCTTCGCCAGGTCGATGATCTCCGGGACGTTGGCCAGGTAGTTGCACGAGTAAACCACCGCGTCGGGAGTCCACGACCTGATCCAGCGAAAATAATCCTGGTGCGTTTCGGTCTGCAGATCGATCACGCGTACCTCGTGCCCTTCCCGGCGCGCCGCGGCAGCCACCAATTCGAGCCCGAGCGGCTCGAGGCGCAGGTAGATCTTGGAATACATCAGGCAGCTTGGATGAACAGCAAGCAGTTTCATGGGTCACACGGCGTTTTGAAGAGAACCGCGGCGCATAGCGGACCGGAATAGGTGTCGTGCGACCGCCGCGCAGAAGGCGGCGAAACGCACACCGGAGAAAGTTCGGCTGGACCGCGGCAGCGAACTCATGGCGCAAGGAGTGTGGCAGGTCGTGCGCTGCAATCCAGGTAAAAGTGCAGACCCGCGGCACGAAGGCCGGACCCCGGCCCGGGTATCGGCACGCGCGCAACCGATACGGGGCGGAAAAACTTAAAGACTGTATATAATATAATATTGATAAAATTAATGATTACTATATCATGGGCGCCGCGGGTTACGCTTCATTTTTCACAAACATGGCATCCTATTCACCGGGTAAATGGCAGACGCCGATCCCTGTTCACGCAGGGGTACTCCTGATCATCGGGCTCGGCGTCGGACTTTACGGCTGGATCTTCGACCTTAATTTCGCTCGTCATCCCATCCCCAGCCTCGCTCCGGTTCACCCGTGGAGCATGGTTCTGCTGGCGGGCTTAGGTTTATGCCTTGTCTTCCTTGGAAAATGCCGGGCCACCGGCTCGCGGTGGCGCTGGCGAACCGCCCAGACGCTTGGTGCCGCGCTGGGATTCATCTCGGTTTACTTCCTCGGCGAAAACGCCCTTTGCCGGGGCGCGACCTGGGTCGACAGCCTGCTCTTTCCGGAAAACATTGCTGCCATTGTCCACGACAGTACAGGGCGTCCCTCGCCGGAAGCGTGCGCGACCTTTCTCGTTTTCGCGGTATCCGTTCTGCTGTTCCGCCCGAATGAGGAGCGCGCCGGGGCATTCACGGTGGCTTCGATTCTGGGTCTGTTTTTCCCGATTCTGGCTTTGTCGGGTTTTCTCATCTATTCCGCCGGATTCAACGGCATGGACACGGCCTTTTTAGGCATGTCGCTGCCAGTTGCGGCCCTCTGCATCGTCCTGGGCAGCGGGTTTGTCGCCCTTAGTCCGCGCGGCGGTTTGGGTTACGTGTTTGACCCGAACCGGTTTGCCGGCGCGATCGTACGCCGCCTTCTCCCGATGGCGGCGGGGGGTCCGGTGCTGCTTGGCTCGATTGTTTACTACGTCATCGTCCGGGGAAACTGGAACGGCCGGTTGGCCGTGGCCCTGCTGGTGCTCCTGACCATCGTTTTGATCGTGCTGGTGCTTCTGATCGGCGATCTGGTCCAGCGCCAGCAGGAGGCGGAACGCCGGGCGGCCGAAGCGCGCGAGCAACTCCTTGAAAAACTAAGGGCGTCTCACGCCAGGATTGAGTCACTCCAGCGCAGCGTGCTGGTCATATGCGCCTGGACCAAGACGGTCTGGAATGGTGAACGCTGGATTCCGGTCGAAGAATTTCTATCTGAGCACCTGGATATACCGGTATCTCACGGTATTTCTGAGGAAGCCTTCAGGCGCCAACTCCAGACGATCGGAGCCGGTAAAGCGTCCCTGAATCAGGCATAATGAAGCAGGGGCAGCCAGCGGAGGAAATTCAGGGGCGATCCGGTTGGCGCGCCACCTACCCCTTTGTCCCGGTCCCGGCCGGGGGCGGAATGTACATTTCAAACCGGGGGATCCGCGTGATAAACGGCCCGCCCTCTTCGCTCGTGCCGATAAACGATCCTTCGGCTACGCTGTGGCAGCCGATCACGTGGTAACTATTGTAAGAGAAATGTTCGCCGGGCCGCAAACGCGGGTGCTCCCCGACCACGCCATCGCCTTCGACGACGACCTTCTGGCCGCGATCATCGCTGATGACCCACTTACGGCCGCGAATCGTAACCACTTCATTTGACCGGTTATCGATGGTGATGAAGTAAACGAAGGGATACGGCCGTTCTTGCGGCGCTTCAAGGGTCGGAACATACATCACCTTGTCGACCGTTACGCGCACCTCTGGAAGCTCGCGATACACCGCCACGAATTGGTGTACAATGAGCCGAACCAAATGAAAAGTGGTTTCCATGCGCATTCCGGTGGCGATGACGATCGCCGGCTCAGATAGCTCGGCCGGGGCCGGTATTCAGGCGGATCTGAAGACCTTTACCCACTTTCACGTGCACGGACTCACGGCCGTCACCTGCGTCGTTGCGGAGGTGCCGGGCCGGGTCCAAAGCATCCAGGCGGTCGACGTCCAGGTCGTGCGTGACCAGATCAGGCTCGGGTTTGAGACTTACACGGTGAGTGCGGTGAAAACGGGGATGCTCTATTCCGCCGCCATCATCGAGGCGGTATGCGACGAACTTGAACGCCTGTCCCAGGCTGCACGGCCGGCGGTGGTGGTCGACCCCGTCATGATCGCCAGTTCCGGCGATCCGCTGCTCGAGCCGCTCGCCGTCAACGGGTACATGGAACGGCTGCTGCCGTTGGCTTCGCTCGTAACCCCCAACCTCGACGAAGCCGGCGCCCTGACGGGCCGCAAACTTGCCAGCCTGGCTGACCTGAGGACCGCCGGAAACGAACTGGCGGCACGTTTCGGCGTGCCTTTTCTGGTCAAGGGAGGCCACCTCCAGGGTGAAACGGCCGTCGACGCCCTGTTTGGGCCGGGTGCGCCCACCGAGTTCACGGCGCCGTTCGTGCCACGCGCGTGCACCCATGGCACCGGATGCACCTACTCCGCAGCCATCGCGGCACAACTGGCGCTTGGCCGGGACCTGTCCGCCGCCATCGGCGAGGCGAAACTTTTCGTCACCCGCGCCATTCGTGAATCGCTGGATTGGTCCCGACCGCAGCCCGTCTCCGCACTGAAACAGTGGTAACGGGTATCGAATTGATCATCCGCAGAACACGCAGAAGGACGCAGAAAAGAGGAACGCATCCACAGATTGACACAGATCAAGAGGACCCGGCGGCAACTCTAAGGCTGACACTCGCACCCACCCCCCATGCTGCCGCTCCGAACTCCGAACCCCGAACCCCGAACCCTTTCCTCCTCTTTCCGCCGTGTTCGCCGTGGCCCGCCGTGTTCGCCGTGTGAACTCTTACGTCGTGCCCGCCAAACCCGCTGTGCCCGCCGTGTGACCGTACTCCCGTTACTCCTCCCATTTTCGAAAGGTTTCCATGGCTTCGTACTCGGCGAGGCCGAGGCGGTCGTAAGCCTGCGCGGTCGCCCGGTTGGTATCCTCGGCCAACTGCCAGAGTTCTCCGCCCATCTCCCGAAAAAACGGGGTTTGATTGCGTTGCGACCGGTACTGGCAGAGGGCGTCAAGTTTGACGAGCAGTTCCGCGGGACTCAGAGGCACCGCCATTTCGATTTCATCCGGCAACCACGCCCGTTCACCCGCAGCGTACAACCAGACCTGGCATGACCGCACCCAGGGTTCCGCACGGTCCCGGACCCATACGCTCCGAAACAACTGAAATGCGATGCCGGCCACACTGTTTGGTTCGGAGCGGGCGCCGGTCAGGTACACCTGGTTCGGCTGCAACTGCCGGAAAAGGCCGGCGACCTGGTCAACGTCGTCGCCCGTCGCGCGGAATTGCCGGTAACGCCCCCGCTCATAAAAGCCGAGGTTGAGGTGAAAGGTGGCGGAAGGGGCAATCTCAAGGACGCGGGCGGCGGCGCGAGCTTCCGCTTGCCGGATCAGCCCTTTGAACCGGCGCAAACCGGCGCTGTCTTCGTCCAGCGGCGACTTTGACTCGAGTTCCTGTTCGAGTTCATGCGGCCAAACGGCGTGGCCGGCGGCAACGATCCCGCCTTGCTGGGCCGCCGCTTTAAGCAGGTTGACGGCCAGTTTGGCTTCGCCGTCCGGCACTCCGAGGTTGCCGGAGGTAAGGTGCACCAGGCTGACCTCGTGGCCTTGCGCGACTAACCGGTTCAACGTACCGGCCATCCCCAGTTCCGCATCCAACGGCTCGGGGCTGAGCACCAGGACCCGTTTCCGGGCCGGCTCAGCCGGCACCGGCCGGTGCGAATCATCCGCATTCGGTTTGCCCCCGGGCCAGCCGGTGATCGTATGCTGAAGCCGGTTGAAGACGCGAATGTTCAGGCCGTACGCCGATCCGGTTTCCACGAGCAGGGGCGACAAGCCGTTCTCGGAGTAATCTTCATCCCGAAGCCGCAGCACGGGTTTGCGCAGTTCGTTTGCGAGCCAGACGACGGCACGCCGGGTTAATGGTTCATCCCAATGCACCGGGCCGACCTTCCAGGGGTAGCGAAAGCGGGTGAGCTCCCCGGCAGCGGTACGGTCCAGGTAACAGCAGGCATTGGCATGAAGCTGCAAAAAGCTGGCCGGCACGGTCGGCGTCGCCGGTCCTTCAATCGCGTCCCGCAGAATGGAAGCCTTGGCCTCGCCCCAGGCCAGCAGGATGATTTCCCGCGCTTCCAGGATGGTGCCGACTCCCATGGTGATCGCGTAAGCCGGCACGTTGGCTTCACCGCGAAAATCGCGGGCCGCATCCCGCCGGGTCAGCCGGTCCAGCGCCACCATCCGGGTACGCGAGTCCGGGCCGGAACCCGGCTCGTTGAACCCGATGTGACCGGTGCGCCCGATACCCAGAATCTGCAGATCCAGGCCGCCGGCCTCTGCAATCCGGCGCTCGTAATCGGCGCAGTACGCAAACACGCCGTCCCGCGGCACCATTCCGTCCGGAACGTGGGTGTTCTCCGGCGGAAGATCGATCCACCGGAACAACTGGTCGTGCATGAACCGGTGATAACTCTCCGGGTGTTCCGGCGAGAGCCCGTAATACTCGTCCAGGTTAAAGGTCACGACGTTCCGGAAAGAGAGCGCTTCTTCCTGGTGCAAACGGATCAGTTCACGGTACAATTTTACCGGAGTGGACCCGGTGGCCAGGCCCAACACCACCCGCTGTCCTGCCCCTGCACGGCGGTAAATGAGTTCCGCAAACCGTTGCGCAATCCGGCCGACGGCGGCGTCCGGAGTTTCGAACACCTCAGTCCGGATGCGTTCGAACTGCTCAGCCTCGGATGCGGAGGAAGGTACCTTCATATTTGCGGCTTTCTAGGGTTCGCCTTTGGGTAATCTTGGTCGAAAACCTGATCATTGCCATCCAATCCCACGATCCGCGGAGCCGCTGGAGCCGCCGTCCTATCCCTTTACTTATTTCGCCCGGGATGATACCTCACCGTGTGAAAATCAACTCGCTGGTATTAACTGGGGCGCTGGTTTTTGGAGGGGTAGCCTTGCATACGGCCGTTGCCGATAATCCGGTCGGGCATGAACTCAGACGGCCGAACGCCGAACCTGAATCTTTCGACGTAAAGAATAATCATGCCCGGATGCACCGGGCGGTTCTGCAGGCGCGAAAGACCGTCGGTACTTTCATCACCGCCTTACAGCATCCGTCGCCAGGCCAGCAGGACTTTGAAGTGAAAAAGGCGTTCCGGCAGGGCAACGAGATCGAACACCTCTGGCTTTCTGACGTGCGGTTGGTCGGAAACCGCTTCCAGGGCAGGATAGACAACGCTCCAACAAAGATCCATGGCCTGAAAGAAGGCGATCCGGTTTCCGTAAACCCGGATGAAATCAGCGACTGGGTTTTTATCGATAACGGCAAACTCGTCGGCGGTTATACCATCCGGGCCCATTATGATGAGCTCTCCCCGGAACAGAAAAAGCAATTTGATCAGGTGGCCGATTTTCGCATCGAGAAGCGTTAGTGCCGCCAAGCCGGACGCCGGCTCAAGCGCGAGTGATCTGTATGAACACAAGCCGAAAGCTTTTTCTGGCCGGCGGTGTAGTGGCGGCTCTTCTGCTGAGCGGTTGCGCCGGCGGCTATTATGCCACGGGCTATGGTCCGGGTCCTTACTATGGCCCTTACTCCGGCCCTTACGTCGGTGACTTCGGCCCCTACTATGGTGGCGGGATAATCTTCGAGGGAGGCTATCACCACTTTTATGGGCGGCACTTCGGAGAACGTCATTTCGCCGGCCCGCACCCGGTTGGAGCGTTTCGCGGTGGCGGCTTCCGCAGCGGTGGATTCCGCGGCGGTGGATTCCAGGGGGGCGGATTTCATGGCGGTGGAGGGCATCATTAGCCATCCGCATAATTGACCACACGGCGGAGCCGGCGCCGGTTGCCTGGTCGCGCCGGCTGGCGGCCGGCTTGCGTGAGGCGACGCACCTCTTGAACGCCCTGGACATCCCTGCAAAGCGGTGGGCTTCCGGTGCCCGGCAACCGGAATGCCGGTCCGCCGGAAGGAACACCGCATGCAGCATTGTCTGCCGTTGGCATTTTTCCGCTTGTGACCTGCGTGGCATTTTTCTATCCAGAGCCACGAATAGATGACTCTTCACTTGTGGCATTCTTTGGCTTGTGGCGTTTGTGGAATTTTTCTTCTGCGGCCGTTCGTGGCATTTTCCCGCTTATGGCATTGGCGGCATCGGTCCCGCAGTGTTTGCAGCCTTTTTCTAGCCGCCACCCTGCTTCTGCTCGCCGGGTGCGGACACCGCCGCCATCGGGAGGATAACCGGCCGCAGTATACCGGGCCGGGCCAGGCAACGGTGCAATACTTCGGGCACGGCTGTTTTCGCGTAAGTTCTTCGATCGGCTTGAGCGTGGTGATTGACCCTTTCAATCCGGCCGTCCTCAACTACCCGGTAAAACCGGTCAGCATTCCAGGTGACGTCGTCCTTATCACCCATGAGGATGACACGGCCGACGACACCGACCTGGTATCCGGTTCACCGCAGATTTTTCGGAGCTCGATGGGGGTCGGCGTTGACCGGGCGAGCGGGATCCTCGTACGGGGCGTACGCACCGGTTCCGAGAACTACGCTGCTTCAAGTAAGCTCAACGTGGCTTATGTCTGGTCCATGGACGGGGTCCGCTTCTGTCACCTCGGCGCGATCGAAGACGCGATCACCTTGTCGGAGTCGCTCCAGATCGGGCCGGTCGACGTGCTTTTCCTGCCGGCCGGCGGCCCCCCGGCCTTCACGGATGACAAACGCAGACAAACGCTTGAGCGCCTGAAACCCCGGCTCATCGTACCGATGATGTACGCAACCCGTTATTCGGGCAGAGTCCCGTTACGTCCCCTGGGCGACTGGCTGTCGCGGCTCCATAACCTTAACGTGGTGCGAATTCCGGGGACCCAGTTCACCGTTTCGCACGCCACCCTTCCAGCGACCCCGACGGTTTACATTTTGTCCACGCCTTAACCGGCCGTTCATGAAAGTTCTTATCATCGGGAGCGGCGGGCGCGAGCACGCGCTGGCTTGGAAGCTGCGGCGTTCTGCCCGGGTACACGAAATCTTCGTGGCACCGGGCAACGCCGGTACCGCGCGCGTGGCCACGAATGCGGCCATTTCGGCCGGGGACTTTCCGCGCCTCCTGAAATTCGCGGAACAGCAAGACATTGACCTGACGGTCGTCGGCCCGGATAACGCCTTGGCTGGGGGTGTGGTCGACTTGTTTGAGGATGCAGGCAGACGCGTGTTCGGCCCGCGGCAAGCGGCGGCCAGACTCGAGTCGTCCAAGAGTTTTGCCAAGGATTTCATGGTACGGCACGGCATGCCCACCGCTTTTTATGCCGTCTGCAGATCACGGGGCGAAGCGCGCGCGGCGCTGGCAAATTTCAGCTTTCCTGTCGCCATCAAGGCCGACGGTTTGGCGCTCGGCAAAGGGGTGGTAATCGCCCACGACCGGCCCGAAGCGGAGCGGGCCTTTGCGGAAATGATCGAGCACGGACGTTTCGGTGAGGCCGGCCACACGGTTGTGCTGGAGGAATTTCTGGTCGGAACCGAGTGTTCCGTGCATGCCTTGGTCGACGGCCGCAATTTTATCCTGTTTCCCACCGCACAGGATCACAAGCAGTTGTACGAAGGTAACCACGGGCCGAATACCGGCGGCATGGGAACATTCAGCCCTTCCGATAAGTTGGCGGAACCGGACCTGGCCGAAATCCGGCGACAGATCCTGGAACCTTTTCTGCACGGCATCCAGGCGGACAAGTTGGATTATCGAGGGCTGCTCTTTCCGGGACTGATGCTGACTTCGGACGGGCCGAAGGTGCTGGAATTCAACTGCCGCTTCGGCGACCCCGAAACCCAGGCGCTCATTCCCCGCCTGGAGAGCGACCTTCTGGATCTGCTTGAAGCGACTCTGGAGCGGCGCCTCGACCAGGTGACGCCGGCCTGGACCGAACAGGCGGCCGTGTGCGTCGTACTCGCTTCCGGCGGCTACCCTGACCAGTACGAGACGCGAAAACCGATTGCCGGATTGCCGGAAGCCGAGCAACTTGAGGACGTGCTTATTTTTCATGCCGGCACCCAGCAGGAAGACAACCGGGTGCTGACGGCCGGTGGCCGTGTTCTGGGAGTTACTGCGCTGGGCGCAAACCTTCCAACCGCGCGTCGCCGTGCTTACGATGCCGTTGAGCGGATAAATTTTGATGGCTGTTATTTCCGGCGCGACATCGGGCTAATCTGAATTCGAGGGAGAAACCTTATGCGCGCTTGCCGCCGCTTTGCGGCATTAGTTCTTATCGGCTTGGCGTCGTGGGCCGGCGCCCAGCCCGTCACCATTCCGCAACCCGCAGGCACGGCGGCGGCCGTCACCTCTCCTGGCGTGATTTCCCAGCCCGGTCCGGGCCATTCTCCGGCTCCGGCGGTGCGCGAGTCGGTCGATAAACTTGGCCCCGGCGAGCTGCAACAGATCTTGTCGGAGATCAAGTCCCGTTACGTCGACCCGCAGGCCTTAGGCAATCAGGAACTAAGCGAGGCTACCCTGGAAGGGTTGTTGTCCCGGCTGGGGCCCGGCATTTCCCTGGAGGCCTCGGGAGCCGGTCCGGTGCCGGCCCCGGACCGGCCGTTCCGGAGCGAAATCCTGCTTGGCCGGTTCGGGTACATCCGGCTGGGAGGAACCAACCCGCAAACGTTGTCGAAGCTGGACGCGACCTTGAAAGATTTCCGGACGCGCAGCTTGAACGGCGTGGTGCTTGACCTTCGAACGGTGCCGCCCGGCGACGATTACGGGCAGGCGTCGGAAATCGCGGCCCGCTTCGTCCCGCCTGACACGGAGGCTTTTCGCTCGATTCAGGCGAAGACCCAGGAAGAGCGCGCGTTTAAAACCGCCGGCGAACCGCTCTATACGGGTCCTCTCACGGTCCTGATCAACCATGACGTCGCCGGGCCGGGAGAAGCTTTGGCCGTGGCGTTGAAAAAGTATGCCCGCGCTCTCCTGATCGGCGAACGGACCGGCGGCCGGACGGTCCTGTATGACCGTGTACCCGTCGGACAAAATCTGGCGTTAAAGATCGCCGTCACCGAGATCAAGGTGCCGGGTATGCCGGACATCTTTCCGAATGGCGTCGTGCCGGACCTCGAAGTGAAACTGCCGGCGGCACAGCAGAACGCGATTTTGACGGCAACCGATAACGCATCGAGCCTGCCTTTCGTTACCGAAGATGAACGGCCACGAACCAACGAAGCGGCGCTGGTTGCAGGCAAAAACCCGGACCTGGACGCTTACGAAGAACAGCAGGCAAACAAAGGCAAACCCCTGAAGCTGAAAGACACGCCCCTGCAGCGCGGCCTCGATTTTCTCACGACCATCGCGTTTTACCGGAACGGGTAACAGGTAACGGGTAACGGGTAACGGGTGGCGGGTAACGCGTAATGGGCCGTGCAGGCTATTAAGAACGCCGTCTTGCTTTGGCCTTATCGGGTGCGACCTCAATCAGGTACTTTAGCAGGCCGCCGAACTGAGCCAGAGTGCAATCCGCTTTGGACACCAGGGACTGGTACGCCGGTCCATCGAGCAACCCTTGGTCGAAAGCGTAAATCAATTGGGCCTTAACTTCGCCAGTCGAGCCTTTGGCAATCGTTAGAAACTGGATGAATTCCTGGCGCCCATTCCTTTCAAAACCTTCGGCGAAATTCGATAAAATCGAGATCAGGGCTTTCTCGATTTGCCATCGCAACTGCCTCTCAGGGCGGAAAACCGGCTGACGAATTGTGGTCCCTGTTGCCCGCACAAAGTCCCGGGCTGTCGTGAATGCTTCGAAGTCCTCGAAACGACGTACCGTGCTCATATAACATGTTTTGCTCATGTTTTATCCTTCGTGCACTGTTCCCGTCGAGGCATTAATAACGTTTATTTTAAAACAACTTGAACTTGACACCGGCCGCCCACCCCCACCATCGCACCCGTTACCCGTTACCCGTTACCCGTTACCCGTTACCCGTTACCCGTTACCCGTTACCCGTTACCCGTTACCCGTTACCCGTTACCCGTTACCCGTTACCCGTTACCC
>JAFBAP010000148.1 GCA_019247695.1 Verrucomicrobiota bacterium
GCCCGGCCTCTCCGAGTTTGTACCCGCAACTCGTTACTCGTTACTGCTTACCCGACACCCGTTACTCGTTACTCGTTACTCGTTACTCGTTACCCGCCACTTCTTCATTTGTGGCATTTCCCCTAGCCCGGGTAATCCGGGGTATGGGGATCATGATGCAGCGGACGATCCTTGGTCTCGGGAATGAAGATCAAGCCAACCACGAACGTCAGGGCCGCGACCACGATCGGGTACCACAGTCCATGATAGATGTTACCATTGGTTGCCACCAGCGCGAAGGCGATCGTCGGCAGAAATCCGCCGAACCACCCGTTGCCGATGTGGTACGGAAGTGACATTGAAGTGTAACGGATGCGCGTTGGGAACAGTTCGACGAGCGCCGCGGCGATCGGACCATAGACCAGCGTCACGTAAATCACCAGGACGGTGAGCAAGAGGATGACCACCGGGCCGTTGAGTTGTGCCTTGTCGGCTTTGTCCGGGTAGCCTGCCTGCTTAATGGCGCCGCCGAGTTCCTTGGTGAACGCGGCATTCCTGGCTTTGAAATCGGCCGGACTTAACGGACCGCCTTCAAAACTCGGGATAACTTTGTCGCCGACCTTGACCGAAGCGACCGTGCCGGGCGGGGCCGGATCAATGGAGTAGGAAACCGAGGCGCGGGCCAGCGCTGCGGTGGCGATATCGGCTGACGAGGTGAAATTGGGCTTATTGGGGTTGGCAAAGAGCTCGAACTGAAAATGTGCAGTCTGGGGATCGGCGGTAACGATCACGGGGGATTTTGTCTGCGCGGCCTCGAGCGCGGGATTGGAATAATGGGTAATGGCTTTGAACAGCGGGAAATAGGTCAAGACGGCAAGCAGGCAGCCGAGCATGATGATCGGTTTGCGCCCCACCCTGTCTGAAAGCGCGCCGAAGATGATGAAGAAAGGAGTGCCGATCAGCAGCGACGCTGCGATCAGGATGTTTGCGGTCGGACCGTCCACCTTCAACGTTTGCGTCAGGAAATATAGGGCATAAAACTGGCCCGTATACCAAACGACGGCCTGACCGGCCGTGAGTCCCAAAAGCGCGAGCAGCACGATCCGGAGATTGCTCCAGCGGCCGAAGGACTCCGAGAGCGGCGCCTTGGAACCGCGGCCCTGGGCCTTCATCTCGGCAAACACGGGTGATTCATTCAGCTTGAGGCGGATGTAAACGGAGATCCCGAGGAGGATTATCGAAACCAGGAACGGTATACGCCAGCCCCAGAGTCCGAACTGTTCTTCACCCATCCAGGTGCGCACCCACAGGATCACGAGCAGTGAAAAGAACAATCCGACCGTCGCGGTGGTCTGGATCCAACTCGTGTAAAAACCGCGTTTACCCTGAGGCGCGTGCTCGGCAACGTAGGTGGCTGCGCCGCCGTATTCACCGCCGAGGGCGAGCCCTTGCAACAGGCGCAAGGCAATCAGGAGGACCGGGGCCGCGACGCCGATTGCCTGGTAAGCGGGGAGCAGTCCGACCACGAAGGTTGATGCACCCATGCAGAGAATAGTGATCAGGAAGGTGTATTTGCGTCCAACCAGGTCGCCGATTCGGCCGAAGACCAGGGCGCCGAAGGGCCGCACCGCGAAACCGGCCGCAAATGCCAGCAGCGCAAAGATGAACTGCGAGGTCGGGTCCAACCCGGAGAAGAACTGTTTGCCGATGATCGCCGCAAGCGATCCGTAAAGGTAAAAATCATACCATTCAAAGATCGTACCGAGAGAAGAGGCGAGAATCACCAACCAGTGGCGGGTCGCCAGCGTCGGGGGTTCGACACCGCCAACCCGGTAGGAAGAAGAAGAGCCGTTCATAGGAGAATTCAGGAGAAATCCTAACTTTTCGCGGATTTATCCCAGCTTCCGTTTCACTAACCAAGGAGAAAATGTACGGGGCGGGCCACCGGCAAGGGTATTATTTACAACGAGACCAGAAATCGTAATTACTTCGGGCGGAAAAATGACGCTGCGCGGTGTTCTCCGGGTGCGAGCGGTCAGGGCCCCTCAACTTCGAGCCAGGCAAACGTCGCCACAAATCCCGCCGCTTGCGGGCTGCAGACGTACAAACCGGCACAGATCGGCCCTGCACCTTCGTGCAGGTGAGCCATCCGGATCTGGGTCCAGTTTTTCGGCAGGTCCGATTCCGGAGCGCCGGTGGCGGCGGAGACGGTGTAATCGGATTGCGTGCGCACGATCCGGAACCACGCGGCCCCGTAATCGGGCCCCAGGTCCTGGGTCGACCAGTCCGACCAGCCGTGGTTAGTCACCACCGCACCGAGGCGGCTTGGCTGATCCGGTTCAAACTCGACCGCCGTTTTAAGCCAGCACTCGGACGACGACCAGACCAGCAGCCCGGCCTGATCGTACTGATGCTTCGGCGTGGAGGTCACTTTGGTACTCAAGGTAAAATCGCCGGTCAACGGCAGGTACAGGTGGTGCCCGTTATCCACCTGAAATCCGTAGTGGGTGCGCTGCCAGAAATCGGTCTGCGCCGCAGTTACCACCTTTAAACCTTGTGCGGTGAGCGCGTAATCCGGCGGTGGATTTCGCCACTGCATCGTGGGGCTGAGGCTCGGGCCGGAGAAAGACTCGCGAAGGTGCATCCGGCGCAGTGTAGAAGCGCGGCCGCGCGAGTACAGCGTTTCCGGCCGGCAAAAAGATCGCGCGGCTCATCAGCCGCATCCGCCGGTGCGGCGTAGCGCCGCGCGGCGATGGAAATGGATTGCAAAATCATCCAGGCGCGTGAGGATATCAGGTGGCGGATTCTGGTCGATCGACCTTCTCAAGGCGCCGGTTCCTTCGTGCGATGGCCGTGGCGGCTGCCCCGGTCGCCTTGTTTGCGCGGGTTCAGACTCTGCTCGGGCGGGACAACGGTACGGTCGAGCTGGAACCCACCCCTCCCGCCGGTGATCAACTGGAAGTCACGCCTGAGGAGACGGCGGGGCCGTTCTTCCGGCCGCACTCGCCCTTGACGAACGATTTTCGCGGGTCAGGCCTGAAAGGTGTTCCGGTCACGTTGTCCGGTTATGTTCTCAACCGCAAAGGCCAGCCGATTCCCGGGGCGCTGCTCGACTTCTGGCATGCGGACGCCGATGGTGAATACGATTTTGAGGGATTCCGCTGCCGCGGGCACCAATTCTCGGATGCGAGCGGGCGGTACGTGCTTGAGACGATCGTGCCGGGCCTATACCCGGGCCGCACGCGTCACTACCACGTCCGCTTGCAGGCGGCAAATGGTCCGATCCTTTCCACCCAGCTCTATTTTCCAGGGGAAACCCGAAACGCATCTGATTCGTTATTCCGGCCGGATTTGCTTCTCAAAATTCGGGAGACAGGCTCGGTACGCCTCGCCAGTTTCAACTTCGTCCGGTGACGCGTGCCGTCCGCCGTTACCCGCCGGGTTTATGGATCCTGGGCGCCGGGCAGCTTCCGTTCCACCTCTTAACCTGATGCCAGGAAACCCTTATGCCCGAGTGGCGGACACAACAAGCTGAGAAGGAGTCGCGGCTCAATGCCGGTCGCAGATTTTCCGAGGGCAAAGTCTTCGCCGCGAACGATACGACCGCGTTGCTGGAAGCGGTGATTCGATCCGGGGACCGCGTTTGCCTGGAAGGCGACAACCAAAAGCAGGCCGACCACCTGGCAAACGCGCTGGCTGCGGCGGACAGATCCAGGCTGCACGATCTGCACATCGTGCAATCAGGGCTCGTGCTGTCCGCACACCTTGACCTGTTCAGCAAGGGGATTGCGTCCAAGCTCGATTTTTCGTACTCCGGCCCGCAGGGCGCCGCGATCGCGCGCGCGCTCTACGCGGGCAAGATCGAGCTTGGGGCCATCCACACTTACATTGAGCTTTTCGCGCGTTACTTCGTGGATCTGACGCCGCACGTCGCGCTCATCGCGGCCGTCAGCGCCGATCGCGAGGGTAACCTTTACACGGGCCCGAACACGGAGGACACGCCGACGATCGTGGAGGCGACCCATTTCAAAAGCGGGATCGTCATCGCGCAGGTGAACCGGTTGGTCGACCGCGTGCCGCGGGTGGACATTCCCGGTGACCGTGTGGACTTCGTGGTCGAGGCGCCCCGCCCGTTTTACGTCGAACCCCTGTTCACGCGCGATCCGGCGGAAATCACCGACACCCAGATCCTGATGGCGATGCTCGCCATCAAAGGCATCTACGCCGAATACGGTATCCGGAGGCTCAACCACGGGATCGGCTACGGAACGGCCGCCATCGAACTTCTCCTGCCCACGTTTGGTGAGTCGCTGGGGCTGAAAGGGCAGGTGGCGACGCATTGGGCACTCAACCCCCACCCGACGCTCATCCCCGCCATCGAATCAGGCTGGGTGAAGCAGATTCACTGTTTCGGCTCGGAGGTCGGGATGGACGAATACATCCGTGCCCGGCCGGACGTGTATTTCACCGGGTCGGACGGCTCCCTGCGTTCCAACCGCGCGTTCTGCCAGACGGCCGGGCTTTACGCCTGCGACCTGTTCATCGGATCCACGCTCCAGATTGATCTGGCCGGCAACAGTTCAACGGTCACGCCCGAACGCATCCCGGGGTTCGGCGGCGCGCCGAACATGGGTTCGGACGCGCACGGCCGCCGTCACGTTTCGGGGGCCTGGCTAAAGGCCGGCCGGCAGGCAAGCGAAGGGCAGCCGGGCATGGCGCGCGGCCGCAAACTGGTGGTGCAACTGCTTGAAACGTTCGGCGACAAGATGGTGCCGGCATTCGTCGAGGAACTCGCCGGTATAGAGTTCGCCCGGCGCATGAAGCTGGAGCTGGTCCCGGTGATGATCTACGGTGACGACGTGACCCACATTGTCACGGAGGAAGGCATCGCCAACCTGCTGCTTTGCCGCACGGCCGAAGAACGCGAACAGGCAATCCGCGGCGTTGCCGGTTTCACCGCGGTGGGCCGCGCGCGAGACCGCAAAATGGTGGAAGCGCTGCGCAGCCGCGGCGTGATCCGCCGTCCTGAGGATCTTGACGTCAACCCTCTGGATGCGAACCGGCATTTGCTGGCGGCGCGTTCGATTAAAGACCTGGTGAAATGGTCCGGCGGCCTCTACCGGCCGCCGGGCAAGTTCCGGAATTGGTAACCGAGTCGGACGGGCGGCGAAAGCCACCGTTTTTGGTTTATGGAAACACTGGAAATCTGCCGGACGGCGGCGCGCCGTGCGCCCGGCGCGAAGCGTCACGCAATCACGGGAGTGGTGGCATCCGGCAACCTGGAAGTGCTGCTGGAGCGGGTCCTGGGCGACACCCGATGCGAGGTGACCGTCAAGACCTCCGTGGAGGGGTTCGGCGACGTGTGGCGCGCCGTCATCGACGATTTCGTGGAGCGGCATTCGCCTGGCGGGCTGAGAATCTCGATTAATGACGGGGGCGCCCGGCCCGACACGGTTTCGCTGCGGCTGGCGCAAGGGGTACGCCTGATGGAGGCCGGCGAATGAAGGACCCGCTCACGAAGTACCGGACGGGAAGCTGGTATGAAGCGACGGCACGCGAGCGCCTTGCGGGCTTGCTCGACACCGGGAGTTTCAGCGAATTTATCGGGCCCCAAGAGCGCGAGGTCAGCCCGCACCTTGCATGGTTTGATCTGCCGGAAGCTTTTGACGACGGCATCATCATCGGTCACGGCGCGATCCAGGGCCGGGAGGTGCTCGTAGCGGCGCAGGAGGGCCGCTTTATGGGCGGTACTTTTGGTGAAGTGCACGGGGCCAAGCTCACCGGGCTGCTCCGCTACGCGCGCGACGACCGGGCTGCGCCGCGTATAGTGCTGCTGCTCCTGGACACCGGCGGCGTGCGTTTGCAGGAGGCGAACGCCGGTGAACTGGCGGTTTCCGAAATCATCCGCGCCATCCTGGAAGCGCGCACAGCGGGAGTCGCCGTGATTGCGATGGTCGGCGGACGGGCGGGCTGCTTCGGCGGCGGAGGCATCATCGCCGGGTGCTGCAGCCGGATCGTGATTTCTGAGCAGGGCCGGATCGGCGTTTCCGGGCCGGAGGTGATCGAGACCAACATGGGCGTGGAGGAATTCGATTCGCGCGACCGGCCGCTGGTCTGGCGCACGACGGGCGGCAAAACGCGCCGGGTGCTCGGCGGCGCCGATGCTTACGCCGGGGACAACATCGCCAGCTTTCGGGACGCAACCATCAGTCTGCTGGACCGGATCCCCGCGTTCGATCTCGATACCATGGAGAAGGAGCAGGCGCGCCTGGCGCGTCGTCTCGAAAGGTTCGGCCGCTGCGGCGATACGCCGGAAATCTGGCAGGTCCTTGGCATCGCCGAAGCGGACCGGATCGCCGATTTGGCGGATGAAGATTTTGTCCGGATAGCGAATGCGCAAGAGGGGGCGAATCATGACGCTCGTTGAAGTGCTGGATACCTTGTTCCCGGCCGGTCACGACACGCGGGTGGAGAATGAAGGCATCCTCCACGGCACAGCCCGATACGGCGAAGGCCGGACGGCGGCCGTCCTCGGCCTGGTCGGCCGGACGCCTCTGGGAGTTGACGGCGCGCTGGCGCTCGCAGGCCGCGTGCTTGACGTGATCCACGGTGCGCCGGGCCGACCGGTTGCGGTGTTGATCGATGCGCAGAGCCAGCGCATGCGCCGGCGCGACGAGATGCTTGGGCTGAATGAGTATCTGGCGCATCTGGCCAAATGTTTTGTGCTGGCCTCGCAGCGCGGACATCGCACCGTCAGCGTCCTTTTCGGACGGGCCGCTGCGGGGGCATTCATCGCGACCGGCCTGGTGCAGGATGAACTGGTAGCAGTGCCGGGGGGCGATCCGGTGGTGATGGACCTGCCCTCGATCGCTCGCGTGACCAAGCTGCCGCAGGACAGGCTGGAAGCGTTATCCAAAGATACGCCCGTGTTCGCTCCCGGGTTGGACCATGCGCCGCCGATCGGCGCAGTGGCTGAAATCTGGACCGACGGTGGTGGGTGGGCGCAGAAGATGGCGATGGCTCTGGATGGCCCGCCGGGTGCGCCCGACCGGCGCGACGAAATCGGCGCCGAGCGCAAAGGCCGTTTGAAGGCGGCGGCGATCGCCAGGCGCGTCAAGCAGGAAGCCGTCGCGAGCATTCAACGCAGACCGTGAGCGGTCCGACCGCCATTCTGTGCTCCGGCCAGGGAACGCAGCACGCAGGGATGTTTGACCTGACGGGCCAGCAACCCGAGGCGCAACGCGTATTCGAAGCGGCGCGCGCCGTGCTGGACGGCAAAGATCCGCGGCAACTCGTTCGTGAGGCGGACCCGGCAACGCTTTATTCGAATCGCGTGGGCCAGGTTCTGTGCTGCTCCCAGGCGCTCGCCGGCTGGACGCTGATTCAGCGGCACCTTTCGAGGCCGGTGATCATCGCGGGTTACAGCGTCGGCGAACTTGCCGCCTGGGGCTGCGCCGGTCTGCTGACACCCGAGGAAGTGTTGCGGCTGGCCGTGCTGCGGGCCGAGGTCATGGATGCTGCGGGTAACGGTAACACCGGCCTCGCCGCCATCCGGGGATTGGGGCGTGCGCGGCTCGAATCCATCTGCCATCCGCACGACGTTCATATCGCCATCGTGAACAGCGGGGACCTCTTCATCGTAGGCGGCGTTCGGGACGCATTGAGCCGCGTTTGCGATGCGGCGCTCAAAGCCGGGGCCGCACGGGCAGGCATGCTGCACGTCGCCGTGGCTGCCCACACGCCGCTCCTGGCCGAGGCAAGCCGGCGATTCGGCGCGGCCCTCGCGCAGTTAAACCTGCCCCTGCACTCCCCGGCGGATGTGCGGTTGTTGACCGGCATCGACGGCGAAGTGGTATTCGATCCGCCCGCCGGGGCCGGCAAGCTCGCGCAACAGATCAGCCGCACCGTTGATTGGGCGGCTTGCCTGGATGCCTGCCGCGCGACGGGGGCAAAAACGGTGCTCGAACTCGGGCCGGGACGTGCACTCGCAAACCTGGCCCGCGAGGTCCTGACGGATGCACAGGTTCGCAGCGTCGAGGATTTCCGCACGCCGGAAGGCGTGGTGAAATGGGTGCCGGGTGCCGGGTGACGGGTGTCGGGTGTCGAGTTAAATGCCACAAATGCCACAAGCGGAAAAATGCCACAAATGGAAGAGAGTGCCGGGTGCCGGGTGTCGAGTAGCGTTCGGCGTTCGGTCACACGGCGGGCACAACGACGGAGTTCACACGGTCACGCCACGGGCACGACGTAAGAGTTCACACGGCGACCACGGCGGGAAGAGGGGGAAAGCGTTCGGAGCTCTGAGTTCGGGGTTCGGAGCGGGATCCTGGGGGGGCTGGGTGGGAATATCAACCTTAGCGTTGCCGCCAAGTATTGGGCCCGCCGAGTCCTCTCAATCTGTGTTAATCTGTGTAATCTGTGGACGCTCTCGCTGGTACCGCCTGGCGCAGCTCGTCAACCAGCACCCGGGTGTTCTCGGAATAGTCGACCGGCACCGCGACCAGATGGACGCCGCCGGCGTTGAAGGCCGCTTCCAGGGCCGGGACGAGTCCGTCTGCCTTTTCGACGCGTGATCCCCTGGCCCCGTATGCCTCGGCGTACTTCACAAAATCCGGATTGCCGAAAGTCAGACCCCAGTCAGGAAAATCGTCCACCGCCTGTTTCCAACGGATCATGCCGTACGCTTGATCGTCCAGGATAAGCACCACCACGTTCAGTCCGAGCCGCACGGCGGTCTCCAACTCCTGGGAGTTCATCATGAAGCCGCCGTCGCCGCAGACCGCCAGGACGCGCCGCTCGGGGTAGAGGATCGCGGCCATCATGGCCGAGGGCAGGCCTGCGCCCATCGTCGCCAACGCGTTATCAAGCAAGAGTGTATTGGCCACATGCGTACGGTAGTTACGCGCAAACCAAATCTTGTACATGCCGTTGTCGAGGGCCACGATCCCGTCCTCCGGGATGACCTGCCGCACGTCGTGCACGATACGCTGCGGGGTGAGCGGGAAACGGTCCTCCGTAGCGCGGTCCATGATGGGCCCGAGAATGCCTTCACGCAGCGGGAGAAGCGCCGCGGCGTGTTTTATGCTCCCTTCAAGCCGGTCCGCCAGCAGCGCCAGGCTGGGCCCGACGTCACCGACGACCTCGGCATGCGGGAAGAAAACCTGTTCGACCGTAGCCGGCGTGTAGCCGACATGGATCACCTGCGGACCACCCGGTCCCATGAGGAAGGGCGGTTTCTCAACGGTATCATGGCCGATGGTGACGATAAGGTCGGCTTGGTCAATCGCCTGGTGCACGTAATCCCGCTCGGAGAGCGCGGCGGTACCCATGTAAAGCTTGGAGCCGCCGACCACGGACCCCTTGCCCATCTGGGTATTGAAGAATGGGATGCGCAAACGCCGGACGAATTCCGAGAGAGCAGTGGAGAGACGCGGCCGGCTCGCGGCGGCCCCGAGCATAATGAGGGGGCGCTCGGCACCGCGAATCATCGCGGCCGCACGGTCAAGGGCAGTTGAGTGCGCCACGGGCAGGTCGACCGGGTGCGGCGGCACCAGCGGCGGAGGATCATTGACATTTTCAGCCGCGACGTCCTCCGGCAGTTCCAGATGCACCGGGCCGAGCCGTTCTTCCTGAGCCACGCGGAAAGCGTCACGGACCAAGGTAGGAATACTCGCGGCACTGACAATCTGGCGTGACGACTTGGTCAGCGGCTTCATCGTCGCGACAACGTCAACGATCTGGAAGCGCGCCTGGCGGCTGGTCCTGATCGCTTTTTGCCCGGTGATCATGACCATCGGCATCGCGCCAAGCTGCGCATAGGCAGCCCCGGTAACGAGGTTTAACGCCCCCGGGCCCAGCGTGCTGATGCAGACGCCGGCGCTACCGGTCAAGCGGCCGTAGGTCGCGGCCATGAATGCCGCGGATTGTTCGTGCCGGGTGAGAACAAGCTGGATGCTCGAACGGCGCAGCGACTCGACCACATCAAGATTTTCCTCGCCCGGAACGCCAAAAATGCGCTCGACCCCTTCATTCTCCAAAGCAGCGACCAGCAGATCGGATCCCTTCGTCATGGGCGCATCCTTCCAATAATTGCCTGCGTGAGCTTCGATGTCATTTTGTCTCCCCATCAAAAGCAGCACGGAACGGGAGAGTCAACTCGCGACGCGGATCAACACCTTTCCCATTGGTCCTTGAGCCAATCGGGCGAATGCGTCTTTTACTTCCTCAAACGGGAACACGCCGTCCACGACCGGCCGCTTTCCCGTCGCATCAACACGGCCGCAAATTTCCTTCCAGGCGGCTTGGGCAGCTTCCGGAGCGTAATCCCCAACCGACACGCCGCCGATGCGATTTCTCCGGAAGAACAGGGTTGCAGTGTTGAATTCCGGCACTGCCCCGCCGCTCCGGCCGACGACGCTGATCCGGCCACGATGGCCGAGCATTGCGATCAGTTCGTTGAATTGGGATCCCCCGACGTTATCCACGGCAAGATCAATTCTCTTTGGATCGATTGCGGCGAGAATCGTTTTGCGCAGGTGCGGATCTTCCGGGTTAAACACGAAGTCAGCCCCAAGTTCCTTCAGCCTCGCGCCTTTCTCGGCGCTGCGGGACAGAGCCAACACGGTAAGGTCCATCGATTTTCCAAGCAGGACCGACGCGACGCCGACGCCGCCGGAGGCCCCGGTGACCAACAGCACTGACCCTGGATCGGGCGGAGCCGGCGGGTCACTCCACTGGGTCAAGGCCTGCCAGGCAGTCAGGAAGACCAACGGGGCGCCGGCCATCTCTTCCAGCGACCAACCCGGCTGCACTTCGACCAGATTCGTGACTGGAACGACGACCTTCTCCGCAAGGGTGCCCCAGGCGTCCACCCCCGTGATCCCGCGCAGTATGCCCATGGTCTCGCCGGCACGCACGTTGGTCACGCCCGCGCCCGTGCCCAGCACCTGACCAACGCCGTCACGCCCGAGCACGTGCGGCATTTGAGGCCGGGCCGGGTACATGCCTCGGGCCAGAAAAGCATCCGCCGGATTCAAGGCGGCAAACCTGACCCTGAGCAGCGCCTGACCCGGGCCGGGCTCAGGATCGGCCACCTCGGCCAGACGCAGTTTCTCGACTCCATCGTACGACTCCATTAGCCATGCGCGCATCGCAGTCTCCTGATGTTCCTGGAAGATACCGTGTACAACAATAATTCGTTGCTCATGCCTGAACCGGGGCGCCAAAGTCTCTCGACGGCCTTCCAGAGTGGGCGCTAGAAGTTTACGGCCGCAAGACCGGTGCGGGATGAGCCCGGGCCTGGGTCCCACGGGTCGAACACCAGGACGGGACCATCGGTTTGCCGTAGAAGGACGGGCCTCTCGCCACGGGCGTATTCCGCCAGTGACACGGCGCCCCGAGGGGTCTCGAGTTGCACGTCCACGCGGGATGGTCCCGCAGACAAGTTCGCCAGCAGCCATTCCGCGGCTGCCGCCGGTAAACGTTTGGGGACGCGAATGAGGAGGTCGAGGTCGCTCGCGGGGGTAGCAGCGGCCAACCCGGTGGCGAGTTCAAATCCGACGCTGCCGGTCGGTCCCCAGCGGAGCGGCCGGTCGGCAAGCTTCGCTTTAATCATCGTCAAAGTGCCGAACGCCGGAATCCGGCCGCTTCGGGCCCTGACCTGCGCTGGTCGCGCTCCGACCAACTGTTCGGGAGTAATCCGGCTAACGATCAGGCTGCGGTGAAGGTAAGCCGCAAATCTTTGGTTGCGCAGCGAACCCCGAATCCCAACCGGGATCATGCCGGCGACGATGGGGGCACGGCGCACCACCACAAACGGCGCCTGCGCCAAAGCATCCTCTACCCAGGAAGGAGCCGGCCCCGGGCAGACCAGGTCGGCTGTACCGGTTAACCTCAAAAGGTCGTGCGCCGGCCATGCCCGCGCTTCAGTGGAATTATCCAGGTGCAATCAGGTCTCGGCCGGTGGCGGGTTGGTTAGAAAATCCAGGAAGAGGGTAGCCGCAAGTAAGTCGGCGCTACCTCCCGGCGAGGCATTAATTGCAACCAAGCCGCGATCGAGTCGCCGGAGCCGCTGCCGGCCTTGCCGCGTCGCGGTGCCGCCTGCCGCCAGGACCGCAGCGGCGCCTACCCGGGCTGTCTTCAGCGCGGCGGGTCCGCCCCGGTGCAACAGGCAGGTATCGTCCAGGCTTCGCATGATCGCGAGCAAAGCATCCAGCCGGGCGTTGGTTTCGGCGGCACCCGACCGGCGTGAACGGTTAAGGACGGGCAAGCCGATGCCGATGAGATGAGGGAAACCGGCTCGGGCTTCGCCGCGCGCACCGGCCACACCGTAGCGGCGAACCATCCTTGACCCGTTGGTTTCCAGCCCGGGCGCCTTTCGATCCGGCAGGCAAGCGAGTTGCCGCGCCCGGTTCGCGATCACCGGGGCAGAGGCTGGGCCCATCGCCGCCCCGGAAACAAGGAGACCCAGCGCCCAGATCGCGCCGCGATGCGTATTGACGCCACCGGTGGCCAGCAACATCGAACGCTCGGCGGAGCGGCCGAGAGCGCCGATTTCTTCCCTGAGGTCAAGGCCGGGCAGCCGTTGAAATGAAGCCAGGGCCATGCGTTCAAAATGCGGGTGAAGACACTGAGCGGAGCGCTTCATCAGCGTCAATGACAAGTCGGAGTGGGCGCCCGGGCCGCGTCCATCGACGAGGGCCGGCTTGGGAGTCAGTTCGGCTTCCTCGACCAGGGCGCGGACGGCGAAGGCCGCGAGGCGCGCAGCCTGATCCTGCCGCGTACCGGGGAGGTTCGCCCGGATCAGGCGGCCGGCGGCGGTAAGGGCTGCCGGTTGCATCACCGGACACCTCAGACAACGCAAAGCATTTCCAAGTCTTTGATTAACTTTTCCCGATTCGCACCGATTACGAAAATTATAGAAAAAGGAGTGAATCATGCGGATCAGTTTTGAGGGGTCTGTCGCGGCGGTTGTATTACCAAGGACTACGCAAATTTACTGCCATTTGGCTTGCGTTCACAAGCAACTCGTACGCGGGCATTTGGACCGGGTGCCGTTTCATCTCCGCGGGATCGTGCGAGCCCTTCTCCCTTGATGTGGCAGGCGGGATGCCGGGATCGAACCGGCGACGGGGTCCTGCGGCTAAAACGCCGATGATCCGTTGAGGCAACCCACTTTACTCCCCAACGACGAAATGCCTCCTGCTAAGGTCGCCTGGTCCTGCGCGCCAAAGACCGTTTGCCCGGGATGGTCTCCGTCATGAGCAGGATGCAATGGATGGAAATCATATTCTGCTCCGCAATGGGTTTTTGGCAAACGGCATAAAAATGAGAGCTCCCCGGAAGCACACCGGCTCCGGTTTGGCGTGCGGCCGCCGGTCAGGCGGAGGCGAAACCCAGGCCGCAGGCCGCCCCGGGTTAACCGCTGGATAAGTTGGGGCCGGCGTGCGAATCTCGACCCCTATGAATAAAGGCTCGAACGGCCACGTTACCGAATTGCGTATCAACAAAGAGGGACCGCGCTTCAGCGCGGTGATTACCCTGGAGAACTCTGAATTTACAGGCACTGAAGATTTTAGTCACTTGACCATCAGGCCTCCGGTCGATTTCGAGGATTGCAGGATTGACCGGGACGACCAGGGAAAACCCCGGAGCATCGAGCTTCTGTCGAGTCGCCAACTGCCGTTAGCCCGGAACGAGGCGATCTGGGTGTATATCGACCAACCGCGGTAATGATGATTTCTAGACGTCGCCACGACGGAAACAAAGCCGTTTCGGTTTTCCTGCATGATTAGGCGTTGCTAAGGCGCATGCTTTTTGACTAAGCTATCGGGTTTGTGTCTCCCCCCAGCACCCGCTCCTCCCAAGACACCGGCCTGCCCGGAGCGGCTCCGGTCGCACTTGAGATGCGCGCGATCTCCAAGGCGTTCGGTCCGACGCTGGTCTTGCGGGGTGTAGACCTGAAGGTGCACGCGGGCCAGGTCCACGCGCTGATGGGCGAAAACGGCGCGGGCAAATCGACCCTGATGAAAATCGCGGCGGGCCTGATCCCGGATTACGAAGGCACGCTGCTGGTGGACGGGCACCCTTGCACTTTTGCCTCCCCGCGCGACGCGAGCCGGGCCGGCATCGCGATGATCCATCAGGAACTCAGCCTGGTTCCGGAACTGGCGGTGGACGAAAACATTTTCCTCGGGCAGGAGAAGGCGCGCTGGCTGTTCCTGGTTGACCGCCGCCAGCAGAGGCGGGCCGCCCGGGAGGTGTTGCGGCCCCTGGACTTTCACGCGCGCTTCGACGTGCCGGTGGCAAAGCTGCGCATCGGCGAACAGCAATTGGTCGAGATCGGAAAGGCGCTCGTGGCCAATGCTCGCATCCTGATTATGGACGAGCCGACCTCGGCCTTGTCGGTCAATGAAGCGGACCGGTTGTTCCAGGTCATCCGGCGCCTGGCCGCCTCCGGCGTAGCCGTCGTCTACATCTCGCACCGAATGGAGGAGGTTTTTGCCTTGGCGGACGTTGTGACGGTGCTCCGGGACGGCAAATACGTCGGCACGCTTCCGGCCGCGCAAGCCAACCGCCGCGAAATCATCCGGCTGATGGTAGGTCGCGAGCTGCAGGAATGGTTCATCGCACCGAAGGCCAAATCGAGCGGCGGCGGGACCGCATCGGTTCCCCCCGCCCTGGAAGTGCGCGGGCTGAGGCTGCCGAATCCGACGCCGTCACCGAGCCGGCCTTACCTGGTCGCCGGTGTGAACTTCACGGTCCAGCCCGGTGAAGTATTCGGGCTCGCGGGGCTGCTCGGGTCCGGCCGGACCGAAGCGCTCGAAGTGATTTTTGGCTTACACGCCCAGACTTCATCCGGCGAAATCAGGCTCGACGGCAGGCCGGTCCGTCTCCGGCACCCGATTGACGCCAAAGCCGCCGGCATTGCTTTCGTGACGGAGGATCGCAAACGGGATGGGCTGATCTTAAATGCAGGGCTGGACCGGAATGCCGCGCTTACGGTGATGCGGATGCTGGCGTCCTATGGCCTGGTGGTCAAGGATCGGGAGCAACAGAACGCGGCCCGCACCATCCAGCAACTCGGCATCCGCGCTTCGGGAACATTTCAACTTGCGGGAACGCTCAGCGGGGGCAACCAGCAAAAACTCGTGATCGGCAAATGGCTGCCAACCGGGCCCCGGGTCCTCCTGCTCGATGAGCCGACCCGCGGGATTGATATCGGCGCAAAAGCGGACGTTTACCACCTGATTGAACAGCTGGCCGCAGAAGGTCTCGGCATTGTGCTGGTCTCTTCCGAACTCCCCGAACTGATGTTCCTGAGCCACCGGATCCTGGTCTTACGCGAGGGCCGTCCTACCGCCCTGCTGCGCAAAGATGAGTTTGCACCTGAAGTCATCCTCGATTACGCATCACCCGGCGGTGCAGTCCAGGAGCGGTTTGCTTCTGCAGAAGCGGCGGCATGAAAACATTCGGCAGACGTCTGGTCAGTTTCCTGCTCGCCACCAAGCTGTTCTGGGGCCTGGCGGTGTTATACACCGTGGGCGTTCTCTCTTCACCGGTGAACCGCCGCGGGGTTAACATTTTTCTGAGTCCGGGTAATCAAGCGGACGTGCTTCGCCAGGTGTCCAACAACGGCATTATCGCGGTTGGGATGACTTTGGTCATCCTCACGGGCGGGATTGATCTTTCGGTCGGCTCCCTTATGGCGCTGGGCTCGGTGCTGTGCGCGATGCTGTTGACCCTTCCCGGGTGGACCAATGCTTCCGGGATTGCCATTCCTTTGCTTTCCGTGGTGCTCCTGTTGCTCGGCGCTTACGCGGTACCGTTACTCACCGTCAATCTCCGGCACCGGCCCGCACGGCCGGTCGCGCGCGCGCCACGCAACGTCCGGCTCGCCGGGTGGGCCCTGGGCGCCGTACTCGCGCTCCTGGCCTGGTTTTGGACTACCAGCCAACTGGGCACCAAGTTCGGCGTGCTCGGGGTGTTGGTTACCGTTCCGGCGGCCGGCCTGGTTGTTGGTGCGTTCAACGGGATTATCATCACCAAAGGCAAGATGCAGCCGTTCATCGTAACGCTCGCAATGATGGTCGCGGTGCTCGGGATTGCCCGCCTCCTGGGCGGGCCGAGCGCGGCGATTTTCCCGGTTTACAGCGGCTCCAACGCCACGGAGCAGTTCGACGTCCTGAGGGCACTGGTCTTCCAGGTAGTCCCGGTGCCGGGTCTATTCTTTCTCGCGGCTGTGTTGGTTTTCGGGTTCCTGCTGCGCTTCAGCACCTTCGGCCGTTACGTCTACGCGATCGGGGGCAATGAACAGGCCGCGCGCCTCGCCGGCATCCACGTTGATCAGGTCAAAATCGCCGTTTATGCCATTTCGGGTTTTCTGTCCGCCTTGGCCGGTGTCCTTTACACCGCGCAATACCGGCAGGGTAAACCCGATGCGGGGACAGGAGCTGAGCTCGACGCGATCGCCGCGGTGGTTATCGGCGGCACAAACCTCATGGGCGGCCGGGGAACCATGCTCGGCACCCTGGTCGGTGTCTTGATTTTCGGTTTTCTCGGCAACATCCTGCTCCTCCGGAACATTGACAGCAACACGCAACTCGTCCTCAAAGGGCTGATTATCCTCGCGGCCGTTCTGCTGCAGGAAGGACAGCTCAACTTCTGGCGCCAGCATTGGATCCGCGCGTTCCGGCGTGAACCTGAGCCGGCCGGCCCGATGCCCCAGGCCGCCGGCCCGACGACCTCGCCGTCAGTTCCCAAGGCATAACATAACGATCGCGAAAACCAACCTACCGCCGTTTTCTCCTCAAAACCAAACCTGACTGACAACCCCCATGAACAGACGAACCTTCATCCGAACCGCGGCGGCCGCGACCGCCGCAGCCACCGTGCTTAAACCGTTCCAGACGCGTGCCCAGGGCAAGAAGTACCGCTTTGGTTTCTCGCAGGTCACCGTAGTGGAGCCTTGGCGTGTCCAATTCAACAAGGACATGAAAAAGGAGGCGGACCAACACCCGGACCTCGAACTCATCATCACCGATGGGCAGGACAAGACTGAAAAGCAGGTCGCCGACGTCGAGAACCTGATTCAACAAGGCGTCGATGTGCTGCTGATCAGCCCGAAGGAATCGGCCGGCCTCACCGGGGTCACGCTGAAAGCGATCGACGCCGGAATCCCGGTCATCGTGCTGGACCGCAACGTCAACACCGACAAGTACACGCAATTCATCGGGGGCGACAATGTAGTGATCGGGCGGGCTGCGGGCGAGTATGCGGTCAAGCTGTTGGGGGGCCCCGGCAACGCTAAAGGGAGCATTGTAGAACTCTGGGGTGGCATGGGTACCCAGCCGGCGCACGATCGCCACGACGGTTTTCAAGAATTCGTCGGCAAAGAAGCCGGGATCAAATCGCTGCTCAAGCCGATCGACACCGACTGGAAACAGCCGCGCGGGTACGATGTTATGTCGACGGCCCTTAAAGAGTTCGACAAGATTGACCTGGTCTACGGGCACAACGATCCGGTTGCCTACGGCGCGTACCTGGCGGCGAAAGATGCCGGTCGCGATAAGGAAATCAAGTTCCTCGGGATTGACGCCCTGCCCAACGAAGGGGTCACGTGGGTGGCCAAGGGCCAGTTGACGGCGACGTTCCTTTATCCGACGCCTGGGGCGGAAGGGGTCCGGCAGGGGCTGAAAATCGTCAAAGGGGAGAAGGTGGAAAAAAAGATCGTGCTTGCCACCAAGACCATCGATGCTTCCAACGCCAACGAGATTCTAAAGGAAAACGGGCTCGCGTAGCCGGCGGGCCAAACGGCTCTGCGCGGAATTTCAGGATGACGACGCCCTGACCGGCGACCGTAAGCAGCAGGGTTGGCGGCCGGGTTGCCCGTTCCCTCGGGCGGAATGAGGCGTGCAACAGCTTTTCAATAGATGGTGACGATCTAAGCCTTCTAAGCTTTCTATCTTTTCAACCTGCCATCGCTTCCGGCTCTGCAATGCGGCGTGCCGGCGCGGTCAATCTTGTAAATGCACGCTTCAGGGTGGGCGTGAGTGGTATACCTGCACCTTGGGAGTCAGGTGATTGAAGCAAGCGAAGTAACGTGAAGTAGTAAATTCAGCAAACGATCTTTGCCGTCGTCCTCAGGCCGAGCGACGCACGGAAAAGGTTGCGCGCCACCAGTATGCAATGAATAAATTCGTGGAAATTCTCTGCAGCCTTGCGTTCGGTGCATGCCTGTCCCTGGGCGCCTGGGCTTTGTTTTGTCTCGGCATTCTGCATTGACTGCGGCGTGGCGTCATACCATTCAGGCCGTGAATTCGGCAGAAAGCCGGCTTCGGGGGGCGCAGTTACCTCCGAATTACACGGCCTGCCTCCCGCCCGGTATCCGTTTCCAGTGCCGTTGAAACCACCGGGCTGCTGACCGGGCCACTTGCTCGAGGGTGCCGGGTTCCTCGAACAGGTGGGTGGCACCGGGGACGATCGCAAGGTCCTTCTCACCTTTGATCCGCTCGAACGCCCGCCGGTTAAGCTCCAGGACAACCTTGTCGCGCTCACCGACGATCAACAGCGTAGCGGCGGTCACTCGCGGCAACGCCTCCATCGCCAAATCCGGCCGTCCACCCCGCGACACCACCGCCTCGATGCGGGGCCCGAGCGCGGCCGCCGCGGCCAGCGCCGCCGCACCGCCGGTACTCGAACCGAAGTAACCGACCGGAAACCGTGACGCAACCGGGTGCAGGGACAACCATTGCGTCGCGGCGACGAGTCGATCGGCCAAAAAGCCGATGTTGAACCGAAGGTGTCCGGACAAGGCGTCTGCGGCTTCCTCCTCTCGCGTGAGCAAATCGAACAGGAGCGTCCCGTTACCGGCTTCGCGGAGCACACGCCCGACGAAACGGTTTCGCGGGCTATGCCGGCTACTGCCGCTGCCGTGTGCGAACAGCACGACGCCTGTGCCCCCCGCAGGGACCTCGAGGTCACCGGCCAGCGTGACCGGACCGGCCGGAATCCGGACGGCCTCCTGCAAAGGCAGCGAAATCTGCGCTTCACCGTTTTGACGTCCCGGCGCGTCCGCGTGATCAGCCTGCCCGCTCATCCTTAAAACACCCACCAACCGGCCCCATCAAGCCTCTGTTAACGTCCAAAACGAGCCCCTTCACTCCTTCCATTCACCGCGCGAGACCAGCACGGAACAAGTCGCATACCGCACCACGCGCTCGGCGGTTGTCCCCAACAGAAAACGCGCGAGCCTTGACGCTCCCTTGTGACCGACGACGACCAAATCGGGAGAAGTCGTTTCCACCTCGTCGAGGATTTCCTTGTACGGAATGCCCATCCGGACGCTCACCGAGCATTTCACGCCGCGCTCCCGGGGACGGGCGGCGGCTGATTGGAGGCGTTCACGCGCCTGCCGGGCGACCTCATCGAGGTTAGCCAGGATCCGCTCGATTCCGACCAGGCCGGTTGGGTTGATTTCCGAAGTCCTGACCTCAACCACGTGCAACAGGGTGATGTATCTCGAGGTCATTAGAGCGATCCGGACCGCGTGGTCGACCGCTACGGCCGATTCGTCCGAAAAATCGATCGGGACAAGGATATGCCGGGACTCCGCACGTTCGCCTGGGGCGGGTACGGCGGGAATCGGGTGCGAGCCGGGATTTTCCGGGCCGGCCATGGTCAGGTTTCCGTCAAGGTGTTCATGCATCAGGACGCCGGTTTCTCAGGTCCGTGACCGGTGTTCGGCCAAAGCGGAGGCCCTGGCTTCCTCCCAAAGGCGAAATCCGCCGACGAACGCGGCGTTGTTGGTAACCGTCCGGCAGCCGGGCGGCAACTCTTTAACTTCTTTGACGTTGCCTCCTCCGAGCACCACCTCGTCGGGCTGAAGCGCGGCAGTCAGCCGTGCGACCACGTCCGTCACGTATTGTCGCCATTGCTTTTTACCCCAACGCTCCAGACCCCGAAGGCCGACATAATCCTCGAAGGTACCTTTTTCGTAGGGCAGATGGGCAAGTTCCAGCGGCAAGACGAGCCCTTCAGCGATCAGCGCCGATCCTAAACCGGTGCCCAGCCCCAAAAAGAGCATCTTTCCGCGTTCGTAACTGCCTAACGCCTGCATGGCTGCATCATTGATCACCTTCACCGGGCAACCGAACCCGGCTTCAAAGTCAAACCCCACCCATCCGGGCGCGAGGTTATGCGGTTCCGAGACGATCCGTCCCCGCAGCACCGGGCCGGGATAACCGATCGAGACAGCCTCGAACCGCCAGTCTTCCGCCAATTGCCGGACACCGGCAACCATCCGTTTAGGAGTCAATTCCGGCCCGGACGGCAGCTTCCGGCGCGCTTCCTGTCCGGTGGCGAGGATCTTGACATTTGTCCCACCGACATCAACCACCAACACGTCCATATGTAGAGATAGCTTCGCTTCGGCGAGGCCGCACCTCAGACCATCCGGCGGTAGACCAATTAAGTGGCCCGGGGCAGGTGGCGCGGTCCGGGGTTTGCCGCCTCGCCTTATAAAATTGTTGAAAGGCAAAACCGGTCGATTTTCCGGGTGCGCCTACGGGAAACCTGACTCATCCCCAACCGGTTTTGCTTTCCCCGGGAGTCTAGCTCCTTTTCAAAGGCGGGTTCAAGGTCTTTACGTGCTCGGATACCGGAGAAACGGAAGGTGTAGAAGCCGCATCAACGGGTGATCAGCGCTTCCGCCCGATCCAGAGCTTTGAGCACCGCCTGGTGTGCGCCGGCGCGGTCACTCAACTGGGAATCGTCAAAAACGGTTGCCTGGAAGCGCCGGATGGCCCGGCAGAGTTCGTCCAACGCCGTTTCCCGCTCGGTAATCAACTGGTCAATAAAGATGGCCAAAGTTGCACCCTCACCGTCAAAGGAGCGGGCAACCGGTTCCGTAATCTTTTCACGGTGCCAGTGCTCGAGGCGTTGGCGAATACCCTGCAAAGCGAGCCAGGCACGTCTTCTGGCTTGGCGATTGCGTTCGAGTTCATCAAGCAAGGCTTGAAAATCCTGCGGTGTGATGGGTGGCATTTCCGGCTGGGCAAAATATGTTCGTTTGAACATATGACCACGGATGCTCGGCGGGCACGGTGGATGTGGCGGAACACGGCGGAAAGACAGAATCATCCGCAGAACACGCAGAAAGGAAAGCATCCACAGATTACACAGATTAAGAGGAGCGGGCGGCAACTCCAAGGTTGACACTCGCACCCACCCCCTACAATGCCGCTCCGAACTCCGAACTCCGAACTCTTTCCCCTTCCCCTTCTTTCCGCCGTGTTCGCCGTGGTCCGCCGTGTTCGCCGTGTGAACTCAGTCGTTGTGCCCGCCACACCCGCCGTGCCCGCCGTGTGACCGCCGTGTGACTTTAATCCCTTTGATCTGTGTGGTACTGAAGGTGAGATGGAGCAACCTGAAGTTCCCCTTGAAGCGGTCAGCGAACAAATTCATCATCAGGCCGAACACGCCAAGGAGCGCTGGATTTTAGGCGTGGCCCTGACCTCAGCTCTTCTGGCGGCACTCGCGGCCATCGCTTCCTTGCTGGCTGGTCATCACGCTAACGAAGCCATGATCGACCAGATCGCCGCGTCAGATCACTGGAGTTATTATCAGGCCAAGGGTGTAAAAGCCGCCGTCCTCGGATCAAAGATGGAGACGCTTCAGGCGCTGGGCCAGACAAACAGCGCGGCAGACGAAGACAAACTGAAACGTTACGGCCACGAGCAGGAGGAAATTCAGCAACAAGCCCGGGAGAAACAGTCCAGCTCGGCGATTCACCTGCAGACGCACACAATTTTTGCGCGAAGCGTCACGATGTTTCAGGTAGCAATCGCCGTGGCGGCGATTTCTGTCCTGACGAAACGCCGGCGGTTCTGGCTCATCAGCATACTTTTCGGGGTAGTCGGCATCGCCTTCCTCGTCCAGGGTGCATTCAATACCGGCCACCCCCTGTCTTAGTCGCCGTTTGGGCGGAGGAAGGAGGCTCGATCTTCCTCAACTCCCCGTTGCTTCCCGCGCTGCTCTCTTGCGCGGATTAACCTGCCGGCGGCGATTTGCCATCCGTCCGTGGCGTTGGAGGAACGGCCGGAGCCGTCTCGGCGACGACGTCGCGTCCCAGGACGAGATCAAGCACCCAGTCCAGCAGAATACGAACCCGCTGCCTCACGTCCGGCATTTTCGCCCAATAGACGGCGCGCCACATGGCCCAGGCGAGGAGGCCTGAAAAATGGAGGTTATGGAGCCGGGCGACCCCGGTGCGCTTGCCGACCAAAGCCAGTTCGCCGAGCGGCTGGAAACGGAACGGCTGCGGGCGCTCACCTTGCAGAGTGGCGGCGATATTCCGCGCCACCAGCGTCCCTTCGCGGGTCGCGTTCTGTGCGGTAGGCGCGTAAGTGCCCTGTCCGTCCGGGTGCGGAATTTCGGCGCAATCGCCCAGGGCCCACACCCCCGGGTGATCCGGCACCGCACAGGATGCGTCTACGACGATACCGCCATGGCGCCCGCGCCGGCAGTCTATCTTCTCGATCACCGGGCTGGGTTTCACGCCGGCGGCCCAGATCAGCAGGTAAGCCGGGATCCGGCGGTTACCCTCGAGCTCGACGTAGCCTTCCCCGGCGCCGGCAATTCTCGTGTTTAGCATGACTTCAACGCCGCGTTCCTGAAGCTTGCGTTGCGCGTACGCGGCAAGGTCGGGACCCAACTCGGGCAGGAGGCGGTCACCCGGGTGGACAAGGAGGGTGCGGACGTCCTTGGGGTCGACATTTCGATACCTGCCGACTTGTTCCCGGACGAGGTCATTTATAGCCGCCATCGTTTCGACTCCCGTGAATCCGCCCCCGCCGACGACAAAAGTCAAAAACGGGCGCCGGGCCTCCGCGTCCGGCTCTTCGTCTGCGCGTTCGAGCAGTGCAAGCACCCGGGTACGCACGGCGGCGGCGTCCTGCAAACGTTTCATCGTTAACGAGTGCTGCTCGAGTCCCGGGATATCGTGAAAGTTCGTCGTCGATCCCAGCGCAATGACGAGCTGGTCGGCCGAAAGCGTACGTTCCGATTCCGGGACCCCCTCGGCCGGGTTACCAATCGTCAAGGTGACGCGTTTCTCCTTCAAATCGATCGCGTCAATGCGGCCTTGCTCAAAGCGAACGCGCCTGGGCAGATGAACGGCCGGGCTGACGATATGGTGGGTATCCAGTTCACCACCGGCTGCTTCCGTAAGCATCGGCGTGAACAGAAGAAATGGATTTTCGTCCACGACCGTGATGTCGCCGTCGTCCGGTTCCGGCAGCAGCCGCGCCAGTTCAAGGGCGACATTTCTGCCGCCGAAGCCGGCCCCAAGGATCACGATTTTCCGGCCCCGGGGAATGGTCAGGTTGGCAATTTGCAACCGGTTTCGCTCAGCCCCGCGCCAAAGGGCATAGATGCCTGCAACCCCCAGACTCCAGATGACCAGCTTAATCTTTTTCGCCATAGATCGAGAAAGACGGCCTGCCGGATGGTTCATCGTGCCCACCGCGGAGGCCGGCCTGATGGCATCCCTACCAGCAGCCGGTCTTCGGCGCAAAAAAAAGCGATGTAAAAATTACGTCCCGCGCGCGGCGGAATCAGTGCGGGCCGGCGTCACCTCAGCGCCAACCGGTGCCAATGGTAGCGGCATAACCCCGGCTGCGGTAGGTATAACGCTGATTCGCATAAAGCGGCATGGCCCGGCGCAGACGGCTGACCTGCCGGGAATCGCCGGTCACATAGACCGGGGTCCCGACCGGGACCGCGGCAAAGAACTGGGCCGCGAGGTCACGAGGCATCCGCACACACCCATGCGAGGCCGGCACGCCGGGAAGGTAGCCCGCATGCATGCCGACCTTGGGAGCAAACTCGATGAAGTACGGCATCGGTGCAGGCACGTACCTGCAGCCGGGCGGCACATAGGAAGCCGGGGTTGCACTCGAGTTAACCGCGCGCCCGCCGCCATCCCTGATCGAGCCGAAACTACCCGACTCGTGAGATGCATCCTTGGCGAGCACATGGAAGTGCCCGGTGGGGGTGCGCCAGCCGTCGCGCCCGGAAGAAATCGGCGACTCCAGCACCACCTGACGATTCTGCAACAGGTACGCAGCCTGTTGGGTAAGGTTAATAATCACTTCCTTATCGGCCGCGAGCGCCGGGCACTCCACGCTGACGCCGATAACTACCATTGCTAAAAAGAACAAGATCCTCATGCGAGTCGCCTCTCATTCTATTTAACGCAGAAATGCGCCTTGGCTGACGTACCCGAACGGGTGAGTCGCCAGGCGCGAGGCGGATGGTTCCGGACGGACGGCGGGCCGTCTTTTCAGGCGGGCGTTCCGGGATTGACACCTGGGCCCGGGCAAGGCGACCGGGGCGAGAAATTTTTGTGGACGGCCCGACAGGGCACGCGGCGAGGAGTTTAAATTTACCATATTTTCAATAAATTCCGTTACGCCACCGCCGTTAGGGAATTTATCGAAAAAAAATTTACCGGTTATGAAGTTAGCGTTTTGTCAGACCCGTATCCGATGCAGCGTCGCCGCCGCGGCGGTTCTGTTGGTGGCGTCTCTGGCCGGCTGCGCGGGGCTGGGCGATAGTTACGTTGCAAACGATTGTTTGATCGTGGCTGCAAAGGCCCAGTTTTCCCTGCCGCCCTCCACGTGGAACCGGCTTCTGGTCGTCCGATACGGGCAGAGCTCGTTACAGCACGTTTACCTGGTTTACAGTCGCGGCGATGGCATGCTCACCGCCTTCGACAGCGCGTACGGCACGCGCCAGATCGCGACCACTGAGCGGGACGCAGACCGGTTGGCGCGCCTCGTGGATCCACTGGCCCGTTCGGGCTGGTTTGTCGAAGACAACGCCGGCAACCGGCACCTTGCCGCGAACTGATCGGCCCGACCTCTTATGCGAATCCGGCTAATTCTGGCAGCCCTCCTGGGTTTCAGCGGCCTCGCTCCGGCGGCGGCATACCATTTGGATGCGGCGACCCGCTTTGTCGTGGCGGCGCACGATGAACTGCCTGCACCGATTTGGAAGCGCGTGCTTGAAGTGCGTCTCCTTCCGGGCAATACGGTCCGTCATTACCTCGTCTTCAACCTTCACCACACCTTTTTCTGCTATTCGGCCCACGACGGCAGCAGGCGGATCTGGCCGGCAGGCACCAACCCTGCGGCGTTGGCGCGCGCGATCTCGCCGGCAACGGCGCTGACGGCATCCTTCGTGCAACCGGCGGACCTGCGTCTGAGCGAGTAGAACCTTTAACCAGCTCAAACGGGACCGGCGGCCCCAGCTTCAGCGTGGGGCTGCCTCGCGTTCTGAGCGGACGGCCCTTCGGCCGTCCGGACGGGCTTGGTGGCGCCGCCGGGTCAGGCCATCCACGCCGGCTGTCCCGTCTTTGCCAGCACCGATTGCCAGAGATCGCCATGGGGATCGACCCGCCTGCGCCCCTGAGTGATCATTTGCAAGGGGATGTGAACGAACGAGCCGTGCCATCGCCCGATGAGCATGTTTGTCCGTCCGCTCATCGCGGCGTGTACCGCGTTCTGAGCCAGGCGCGAACAATAGACGTTGTCCTGAGGCGAGGCCGGCACGCTTCGGATCGTGTAGCTCGGGTCAATGTATTTCAGGTTTACCTCCATTCGAAGCGAGGTCAGGTACTCCGTAATCCGGTCGCGCAGGAATAATCCGACATCCCCGAGGCGCCGGTTGCCGGAGGCGTCGGTTCGAGCCGTTTCGGTGTCTTGCTTTATGAGGTCCTGACCGGCGCCTTCCGCCACGACGATCAGCGCGTGATTACGCTTTATCAACCGGTGGCGCAGCAAGCCAAGCAGACCGCATTCCCCATCCAGATGAAACGGCACTTCCGGGATCAGGCAAAAGTTTACGTGCTGCCCGGCCAGCGCAGCGAAAGAGGCAATGAACCCGGAATCGCGGCCCATCAGCTTGACAAGGCCGACCCCGTTGACCGCGCCGATCGCCTCAACGTGCGCGCATGAGATCGCTTTCACGGCTTCGGCAAAGGCGGTCTCGAAACCGAAGCTCTTGTCGAGGTACATAATATCGTTATCGATCGTTTTTGGAATGCCGATAACGCTTTTACGCAGGCCCCTGCGGCGGATCTCCTCATTGATCGACACGCCTCCTTTCATCGTACCGTCGCCGCCGATGATAAAAAGGATATCGACCCCGAGTTCTTCAAGATGATCGACCATTTCGCCGACGCTCTGGCCGCCGCGCGAGCTTCCCAGGATCGTGCCGCCAAAATTATGGATCGTCGAAACCGAATCCGGCCGCAGCGTCAGGGGGATGTGGCCGTAGAGCGGAATCAATCCCTGGTAACCGTACCGGATGCCGTAAATGCGGGTGACGCCGTAGCCTGAGTACAATTCCATGACGATGCCGCGGATGACGTCGTTGAGTCCCGGGCATAAGCCGCCGCATGTCACGATGGCAGCCGTGGTCTTCGGAGGATCGAAAAAGATCCGCTCACGCGGACCGGCAAGCTCGAAACTCAACGGGGTCTCACCCTTGTCGAAAATGTGAGAGACGTTCTCAAGGGAGTCGTCGTACAGAACACGATGGACATCCGTTTTGAAAGTTTCCGCTCCAAAATGCCGGTACCGCAACGGCGAAAAAAACTGACACTCTCCTAACCCCTCGATGCGAATGTCCATCCCGCCGCAAACGGAACGGCAGGATACCGGTCCGCGCAAGCACGATTTTGGCACACGGCGGCCGCAGCGGGTGTGGCGGGCGCAACGTAAGAGTTCACACGGCGAACACGGCGAGCCACGGCGAACACGGCGGGAAGAGGGGGTTACTTGGCCCCGACCCTGCATTCGGCACTTGGCAAGAAGTACGCCGTCTTTGCCCCGGAGCGGCGGCGAGAGGACTTGGCACTAAAGTTCCCGGCTACCGCCAACCGCCGCTCCGGGGCAAAGACGGCGTAGATTCCCGGCGTGCCCAACCCGCAGCCCTCATCGGTGGCATTCTTCCTTCCGCCGTGTTCGCCGTGTGAACTCTTACGTGGTGCCCGCCAAATCGCCGTGCCCGCCGTATGACCCGGCACCCGACACCCGACACCCGCGACTCGTTACCCGCTACCCGTTACCCGTTACTCGTTACCCGTTACCCGTTACTCGTTACCCGCTACCGGTTGATCCAGATGCCACGGTAAACCCGCCGGTCTTCCTGAGGCGGCGGCAGAGTATATTGGGCGTCTCGCGCCGAGGGACCATTTCGCTGCCCCGGAAGGGCGTGCAATTCTCTAAGCGTCTCTTGATCGAGCCGGCCGGTCACCGGCAGCCCTTCGTCCTGTTGAAACACTGCGACAGCTTCCGATATGGCCCGTCCCGGCATACCATTTACGTCGCCGCGGTAAACGCCGCGCCGGCCCAGGAGCACCTGGACGGTGTAGATTACATTTCGCTGCACCTGTCGCGGTGCCCGCTCATACACGGAACCGGCGAGAAATGATCCAGACGCGGTCCAACCGAATTCATAATCGCCGGAATCATCGGACGGGGGCACGGCAGGGACGGCGCGTTCGCCGGCTTCGGGCCGCTCCGCCGGTGCCTCGTACGGATCATCCGGCCGGTCGCCATTGTAGCGTTGGTCGCGGTCCCGGTCCGAATCGCCGCGATCAGGCTCACGGGCGTCGTCGCCCCGATCAACGGGAGCGGGCGCCGGCACACTTCGCACGCTCCGGTTTGCAGACGCCGGAGGGTTACTGTTACTGGTCGCGGGCGGTGTTTTCTTGACCGGGGACGGGGACGCAACGGCGTGACTCGGAGGCTTGGAGGGAGTATGACCGGCGACCGGCGGCGCTTTTTCAACCGGAGGCGGTTCCGGCATGACTTGATTCCAACCCCTGGACGGGGTGCGGCCGGCCGCAGGCGATCCGGCATTCCCCCCTACCCCGAGCGACCGCAAGGTTTCGGTATCAGCCTCGCCGGTCACCCGCAAGCCATACCGGATCTGGTAACGACGAAGCGCGGCGGCGGTTTCAGAGCTGTTCTGCCCGGTCACCTCGCCGTAATAAAAACCCTGGTCTTTCAGCTTCTGCTGAAGCGTGCGCGTGACATCATCCGCGCATGAGAGGGTGACCAACCCTAACCAGCACACCAAAAAGACGTGTAATTTCATAAAGACTCTCCCGCCTTGCCGGGATGATCCCCAACCGTGATTGCTTCCGGCACCGCCGCCACCGACACGCTCGAGCGATAGAGAGCGATTCCCTTCGCGATCGCTCCGGTCAGCTTCGTCCGAAAGGCGGGATCCGTGAGCGCCTTTGCATCCTCGGGATTGGTCAGAAATCCGCACTCGATCAGCAACGCAGGCATGTCGAGGTTGCGAAGCACAAAAAAGTTAGCGGTTCTTATTTCATGATGATCGCACCGCAAAGTCTCACCAAGGCTATTCTTGATTGCACCGGCGAGTTGCGCCTCGGAGATGGCCAGCGCCTCCAAACCTGCAGAAGTTTGCACCACGGTTGCCGGAAAGGCCGGGCTCTTGGTTTCAGCGTGGTAAATCTGAAAGCCGCGGGCACTTGCGTTGTGCGCGTAGTTGCAGTGGAGGCTGACAAAGATCGCGCCCGGCACAGATTGGGCGAATTTTATCCGGTCCGGCAACGAAACGTAGGTATCGTCGTCACGGGTCAGCACCACCGTAAAGCCCAGGTTGCGCAACTCGACGGCAAGCCGGCGCGCCAGGTCGAGGCTGATCTTTTTCTCCTGCAATCCGTGGGCCGAAGCCCCGGTGTCATTACCTCCGTGACCGGGATCGATTATGACGGTGTCGAATCCTGCCGGCAACTGGTGAACCGGCGCCGGCGGCGACACCGGTGCTTCAAACGGCCCCGGCAACTCGGGCCATAAAACGCACCAGACAACGGAGATAACCAAAACGGCCCCGAGCCACGGGGCTAACCGCAGCGACCATTGCCGCCACCCCGCTCTGCCTTTTGCGCGCATCCCACGGGTTTTTACCTTCCCCAAAGATTCCTCAGGCGCAGAAACGCGCAACCACCTTTTCAAGCTCGCTGAATGACACCGGGGCAAAAGTCACCCGCGCTTTTCTCTCCAGCACGGCAGCCTCGGGGGTGTACTTAGGAAGGTTTTCACCGAGAAATGCACGCAGCGAATCGGCATCCGGCAATTCCTGGTGGTCTTCGTCTGCGCTGAAAAGGCCTACGCCCCAAGCTCTGACGGCGAATTCAACTGCGTCCTCAAAGGACTGTGCCGGCGACAGGCCCTGCAGATAAGTCTCGACCTGCTGGGCTGCCCGTTTGGTTCCCGCGATGATACCGAACCATTCTCGCCGCGATCCGATGCCCATGTTACTCGCCTTGATGGTACCATCGTAATCAAGGCGGATAAACAGGTCGGTTTCCTGCGTTTCACCGACTTCGGCGAACAACACGCGGGCCAGGTACGGCGCGCCGTAAATCTGTTCGAAAGCCTGCTTCAACGCCGGGCTGAAAGAATAAGTGACCATTCTGCGCAACGAGACGTCTGCGGAAGATCGGGTAAAACCCTCACCGCTGGCCAACTCGATGGCGCTCATGCGCAGCCGTTCGATGTCGCCCGGGTGACCCACGGCGCCCATCGCGATCCGGTCATAAACCTCGAATATTTTGCGCCGATCCCGGCCAAACGTCAGAAGCAGCTGCCCTTCCGGGTAGCTTATTCCGATCGTGGGGCTGCCGGGCGAAAGCTCATTTTCGATGTATTCGCGCCGGTTGGCGATCGCTTCTACCCAACGGAACGGTTCATCAATCATGCATTGCCAAACTGGTAAAGCTCGCTTAACCGCGAGTCGGAAACGGTGGTAATACCCTTCTCATTGATGGTTTTGATGATCGGGTAAATTTTCCCGGATCGATCCACCCCGCCGGTCGCCGTATCGGCCTCCGCCGCGGTGTCCAAGGCCTGCAGCGCCAGACGAATCGAGCTTTCCTCGTCAAGTTCCCGGACGCGTTTGGAACCCCATCGGTTCTGGTAATAAAGCACGCTGCGGACCGCGGGCGACCCTGAACCGCTGGATGCGTAATCGGCGGCTTCGAACTGAGCGCCCATCGCGTCATAAAAATAGACCTTGGCGGGATCGGCGCTTCCGGAGTCATAAGTGGCAAACAGCGGTACGACCACGCCGACTCCCTGCATGACCATGCCGAGGTTTTCGCGCAGCAACTTTGACAAGGCGCGCACCTTGCCCTCCACACTCATTTCCTGCAACTGGCTGCGCCGGTAAAACTGGAAAGAATGCTCCAGAATGCGCGCCATTTCCCAGGCCGTGGCCGGCGAACCGGCGATGGCCATCACCGAAGCGCGGTCGATTTCCAGGACTTTGTCGGCCCGGTCATACATGACGATATTGCCGGCCGTCGCGCGCCGGTCCCCGGCGACCAGCACGCCATCACGGAATTTAAACGCCAGGATGGTGGTTGCCTGGACCTCAACGGGAGCAGCGGCCGTCCGTTGCACCGCCGGCGGAACGGACGGCAGCCAACCCTGGCTTCGCAGCAGGGACGGGAAGTCCCGCGGAGCGCCCTCAGGGCGTTGCGAAAAATCCATTCCGATTACTGACCGGTACGTTGGCGGTAGCGCTTGCTTTGGTTTGGATCAACCTTGCGCATGCGCTTGAGAAGATCTTTGGTGTCGGGCTTGGAAACATCAGGCGAACGGGGACCGTCGCCGCCCCCCTGTTTTGGTTCCCAAGGAGCAGGTGCTGGTGGTTTTTGCGTCCTTTCGGGCATGGCGCAAACCTACCGGTTTCGGACCAAGAAAGCAACTCCCTCCCGCAGGTTACACCGGGAGTCACGGTTGATCCGCCGGACTGGGCGACTGCGCCGGGTTGGCGGAATTGGCCGGCGGCGGAATCTTGATGGTCTGGCCCGCCTGCAGTTTTTTGGCATCCCCGATCTTGTTAAGATGCTCGATGTCCTCGACCGTAACACCGAACTGCTTGGCGATCTGCGTCAGCGTTTCACCCCGTGCCACGGTATGCGTCCGCGTATTGGCGGGCTCGACTGGAAGCGCCCTTTCGACGCCGACCGTTGCAGGCGCAGCGGCGCCGGCGTTGGTACTTGCGTTTGGGGTGGGCGAAGCCGCGACGGCAGGGGCGGGCGGCGCCGGCGGAGGTGGAGGTGGAGGTGGTGGGGTCGCCGGCCGTTGCTGTCTGATCGCGTCATTAAGTTTGTTAACCTGCTGGGATAGTTTGTCGATCCGTTCTTGCTGCGCCTTCAACTGCGCCTTAATGGCTTCGAGGTCCCTGGTGGCAACAGAACCTTTGTCTTGAGCCAACACCGCACTCGCTCCTGCTACGATGGCAATCAGCCAACCGCACACGCTTTTGCCGTCCATGGTGCCTCTGTACAACCAGGGTCGAAACCGTGCAACCGGCGAGTGACAGGTAGAGTTCGGCGTTCGGCGTTCGGAGATGCCGTGCGTACCGTTCAGCAATCACTTTTCATCCCACGCCTCAAAACCCGTAAGTCCGGATCCTGGACCGTTTCCGCGTTTTCCGTGTCCGCCGCGAATCCCCTCACCCGGTGCGAGCGCGGCGCCGCCTCCGCTCCGAACTCCAAACTCCGAACCCCGAACTTCTTCCCCCTCTTCCCGCCGTGGTCGCCGTGGCTCGCCGTGTGAACTCTGTCGTTGTGCCCGCGTTTAGCCGCCGTGGCCGCCGTGTGACCGAACTTTGCTCGACACCCGGCACCTGACCCTCGACACTCGGACGATGAGCCGAAACGTTCGAATTACTCGAGTAACGGCGGCGTTTTCCCGGCCGTGGCCCGGCGGTCCCCGGTTCCGGGCGCGATTCCTCGCGTTGCTCTGCCTGCGGTTTCTGTTAGTGCTGATGATCGTACCGGCGCGCACGGAGACGCTGACGGTAGCCGCAGCGGCCGATCTGACTTATTGTCTTCCGGAAGTGGACCAGGCTTTTCAGGGTCAGCATGCCGGTGTGGAGGTCCGGCTTTCCACCGGTTCCAGCGGCAACTTTTTCGCCCAGATTCAGAATGGGGCGCCTTTTGACGTTTTCCTGTCTGCCGATCTCCACTACCCGCAGGAGCTGATCAAGAGCGGAGACGCCATCCCGGACAGCGTGTTTATCTATGGATCAGGCAGATTGGTTTTGTGGACGAACAAACCGCAAGCCGTCGACCTGACGCGCGGCCTGGAGGCCCTTCGGGACACGCGCACGGTGCAGAAGGTGGCGATTGCAAACCCCGAACATGCCCCTTACGGCCGGGCGGCAAAGGCCGCGCTGCAGAAGGCCGGTCTTTGGGATGAAATTCAGCCCCGGCTGGTGGTCGGAGAAAACATCGCGCAGACGCTGCAGTACGTTGAGACGCAGAACGCCGACGTGGGCCTGGTTGCGCTTGCGCTGGTGCTTTCACCGCGGCTTGGCGGGACCGGCAAGTACGCCGAGGTAGACGACCGGCTCTATCCGCCGTTGAACCAAGCGGCCGTGATCACCCGGCATGGCTCTGAAAAAGCGGTTGCCAAAGCATACCTTGAGTTTCTCCGGTCAACGGCTGCGCGCGGCATATTCGACAAATACGGTTTCAAACCACCGGTGGGAGACCAGCCAAATTCGCCGCGATGAGCGCATGTGGGGAGATTTGTGGCAGGAACTCGGGTTGACCCTTCGTCTGGCGGGCATAACCACCGCCATTCTGGTTGCGCTGGGGATCCCGTTAGCCGCCTGGCTGAACCGGCGCTCCGGCCGATTTGCCGTGTTGTTGGAAGCCATCGTGAGTCTGCCGATCGTTCTTCCTCCCACCGTGCTCGGCTTTTATCTCCTGATCTTCCTGGCACCGAGCCATTTTCCGGGTTCGATCTGGCGCCGGTGGTTCGGGCATCCGCTCAGCTTCTCATTCGAAGGGATCGTGTTCGGTTCCGTGCTCTACAGCCTGCCTTTCGCGGTGCAGCCGTTTCAGGCGGCGCTCCGCGGGGTACCAGCTACGGTGCTGGAGGCGGCTTCGCTGGAGGCAAGCCCCTGGCAGGTATTCGTGTTCGTACGGGTACCGCTGGCCGCGCGCGGGCTGTTGGTCGGGGCGACTTTGGCGTTCGCGCACACCGTCGGCGAATTCGGGGTAGTCCTCCTGGTGGGCGGCAATATTCCCGGCCAAACCCGGGTGGCGTCGATTGCGCTCTACGACGCCGTACAGAACCTCGATTACGGGATGGCGCACCGCTTTGCCCTGGTCCTGCTTACACTGTCGCTGGCGCTGCTGATCGTGACGGCCTGGATGCAGCGCAACGGGCGCTTCATCGAGTGACGTACGCCGGACGCGGGCGCCGGTCCCCGGTCACAGGAAGTCAGGTTAGTTTCCCGGCTCGTCAAGCACCCGTTCGATGTCGACCTTCAATTTGGCGGTGTCCTGAAGTTTATCGTAGTCGTAGATGAGCTCCACCTTGCCCTGAGGATTGACCAGGTAGGTAAAGGTTGAGTGGTTCACGAAATAAACGCCGGGCTCGTCTCCCGGTTTGTGGTCGATCTCATAACTTGCGCCGTAAGCCTGCACCGTGTGGTCGATCTCCGTTTTCGGGCCGGTCAGCCCCACGATGTTCGGGTCGAAATAGGGCACGTACTGCTGCATTGCCTGAGGGGTATCGCGCTGCGGGTCAACGCTGATGAACAGAATTCGCACCCGGCTTTGCTCGCGCGGCGACAAGGCGTGGTAGACCGAGGCGAGATCGGACAGCGTGGTGGGGCAAAGATTCGGGCAGTGCGTGAAACCGAAGGCGAACAATACTACCTTGCCCCGCAGCGACGATAGCTGGAAGGGACGGCCGTTCTGGTCGGTGAGCGTGAAGTTGTAGGCATCCTTGGCGGGGAAGAGCCGCAGTCCGAAAAAGCCTTCCTGAGCCTTGTGTCTGGCGCCCCACAACACGGAGATCACGACCGCTACCGCCAAGGTCGCCGCGACGATCCAGAGACGCCAGCCTCTCGGCCTGTATGCCGGGTTTACGGGGTTATCGGTGCTCAGGGTTGTGTTCATTTGCGTTGTCGTTTGGTTTAGGGGCCTGGCGCAGAACCGGCAGGGTTGCCTCCATCTCCTGATGGCCCGGGTTGATGATCAGAGTCAACGTTACCTTCTCCCCGGGGTTCGGGTGCCGGCGTAAGTTCATTAGCATCAAATGATCGCCGCCCGGTTGGAGAACGAGTTCACCGTGCGCCGGAATCGTCAGCGCCGGCACGGATTTCATCCCGCTCATCCCTTTGGCATCCCGGGTCGTGACCATGGTTTCGACCGTTTCGGCAAGCCCCGTCCGGGCGCCGGCCAGCTCAAAGGTTTCGCCGGTGGCATTAGCGATTCGGACGAAAGCGACGGACGCTGCCGCCGATGGCGGCACGGCCTGCACCCATCCGCCGGTCAGGCGGAGCGGTAAGGTCTCGGCGCAGCCCGCGGTGCCCGGCCATACCGACGGGAAGAGTGCCAGGATGAGGACGGCGAAAGGGCGTTTCATAAGGCTTTCAAACTACGCAGAAAAACGGTTAAGGCATCCACCTGGGCGTCGCTCAGGTCAGCGTTGGGCGGCATCGCGCTGCTCTCACCGACCGACTGCCCGCCTTGCTTGATCACTCTCTGAATTTTCGCATTCGACGTCGCCTGCTGCCACCGGGGATCGGTAAAGTCCCGGGGGTTTGCGCCCAGACCGACTGCAGCCGGCCCGTCCCCCTTCCCTCCCCGGCCGTGACACACGAAACAACGGGTCTCGAACAGCATTTCTCCTTGCAACCTCAACGCGTCCCGGCCGTCTGCCGTCCCCGGACTCGCGGTCTGCGCCGGGGCGCGAGATGACCAGACAACGCTGCCCAAACTCAGCACGGCTCCCAAGCCGGCAAGCCAGGCGGGCTGCAAACGATTCGTCACCCTGGCATTCAACGCGCTTTCCCGAAGGGTTCAACCCGAAGCCGGAGAAAGCAGTTGATTACCTCACATTCCTGCTAAATTCGCGGGGCCGTTCGCTCTAACCTGCCCTGTGACATGAAATCGATTTCTGAGTTCATCGCCCACCATTACCGCCATTTCAACGCGGCTACGCTGAAGGAGGCCGCCCAGGCTTATGCGAAGCACGTGGAGACGGGCGGCAAGATGCTTATCACCGTCGCCGGGGCGATGAGCACGGCGGAACTCGGCCTCTCGCTGGCGGAGATGATTCGCCAGGACAAGGTGCACGGCATCTGTTGTACCGGTGCAAATCTTGAAGAGGACATTTTCAATCTGGTCGCGCACGATCATTACCGGCGAATTCCCAACTGGCGGGAACTGACGGCCCGGGACGAGCAGGCGCTGCTCGACCAGCACCTTAACCGCGTCACCGACACCTGCATCCCGGAAGCTGAAGCGATGCGCCGGATCGAAAAAGCGGTCCTGGCGGAATGGGTCGCCGCCGATCGTGAGGGTCGCCGGTTGTTTCCTCACGAATTCATGTACGCTATCCTCCGGGACAATCGGCTCAAGCCATCCTACCAGATCGAACTGCGGAACAGCTGGTTATACGCCGCCATGGAGAAGAACCTGCCCATGTTTGTCCCCGGCTGGGAGGATTCGACCCTGGGCAACATGTATGCGGGCCATTGCATCACGGGCGACGTCAAGAATGTGCACACGGTGCGAACCGGGATTGAGTACATGATCGAGCTCGCCGGCTGGTACACCGGAACGTCGGAGCAGGGCTCAATCGGCTTTTTCCAGATCGGCGGCGGTATTGCCGGCGATTTTCCGATCTGCGTGGTGCCGATGCTGCACCAGGATCTGCAACGGGCAAACGTCCCGCGCTGGGGTTATTTTTGCCAGATCAGCGATTCCACCACGAGTTACGGGTCGTACTCGGGGGCCGTGCCCAACGAGAAAATCACGTGGGGCAAATTGTCGTTGGAAACTCCGAAATTTGTGATCGAATCCGACGCAACGATCGTCGCGCCGCTGATCTTCGCCTGGGTTCTGGGCTGGTGATGAGGTCGGAGCTCGGAGGTCGGAGTTCGGAGGCGTCGTAGAACCGGGTCCGATCTCCCCCGAGGGTCACGCTCACACGGCGGGAAAACAGAATCATCCGCAGAACCCGCAGAAGAACGCAGAAAAGAGAAAACGTCCACAGATTACACAGATTAAGAGGACTTGGCGGTAAATCTAAGGTTGACACTCGCACCTAACCTCCATGATGCCGCTCCGAACTCCGAACTCCGAACTCCGAACTCCGAACTCCGAACTCCGAACTCCGAACTCCGAACTCCGAACTCCGAACTCCGAACTCCGAACTCCGAACTCCGAACTCCGAACTCCGAACTCCGAACTCCGA
>JAFBAP010000149.1 GCA_019247695.1 Verrucomicrobiota bacterium
GTTCGGAGTTCGGAGTTCGGAGTTCGGAGTTCGGAGTTCGGAGTTCGGAGTTCGGAGTTCGGAGTTCGGAGTTCGGAGTTCGGAGTTCGGAGTTGCATCATGGGCGCCGCCTGTCGGTGTCAAGTCCGGCGTTTGGAATTCTTTTTCTGCGTTCTCTGCGTGTTCTGCGGATGGTTTAGTGTTTTCGCCGTGGTCGCCGTGGCTCGCCGTGGCTCGCCGTGGGAACTCTTACGTTGTGCCCGCTTTCTTCCGCTGTGCCCGCGGTGTGACCGTGTGACCGAACTCTTTTTTCCGCTGCTAACGAGTTGTGCATTGGTCCTCGGCAGGTAATTTTTATACGCCATGCCCTTCCCTTGGTATTTCCAAACGGTTGAGAAGGCACGGCCCGTTTCGTCGGCAGTTCCGAATCCCCACAACAACAGACCAACTTTGACGCGACCCGGCTTGAGCTGGCGTCGGTCGCTGAACACCCTTTATGAATCCGAAAGACATGCTTCGCGAATTGCGGCTCAGCAGCGGCAAGGATCACCGTTACTATTCGCTCCCGGCGCTTGAGGAGGCCGGCATCGGGCCGATCTCACGGTTGCCCGTGAGCATCCGCATTGTCCTCGAATCGGTGTTACGAAACTGCGACGGGAAAAAAGTATCCGAGCAGGATGTGGTTGCGCTGGCGAATTGGAATGCGAAACGCCCGGCAAACGAAGAAATCCCGTTTGTGGTCGCGCGAATCGTGCTGCAGGATTTTACCGGGGTCCCGCTCCTGGTGGATCTGGCGGCCATGCGCTCTGCGGTCAGCCGTTTGCAGCGCAACCCTCAGATAATCGAACCGTTGGTGCCGGTCGATCTGGTCGTGGACCACTCCGTGCAGGTGGATTTCGCCGGCACGGCGGAGTCGTTGTGGCTCAACCTCGACATGGAATTCAAGCGGAATCGGGAGCGTTACCAGCTCTTGAAGTGGGGGCAGCAGGCCTTCAAGACGTTCGGAGTCGTTCCGCCCGGTATCGGCATCGTGCACCAGGTTAACCTGGAGTACCTGGCCAAAGGCGTGCTCACGAAGGCGACGCCTGAAGGCGAGGTGGTCTACCCGGACACGCTGGTGGGAACCGATTCGCACACGACGATGATCAACGGCCTCGCCGTAGTCGGCTGGGGGGTTGGCGGCATCGAGGCGGAGGCGGGCATGCTCGGCCAGCCGGTTTATTTTCTGACGCCGGAAGTCGTGGGGGTGCACCTGACGGGCGCGCTCAAGGAGGGCGTTACCGCGACCGACCTGGTTCTGCGCGTTACCGAAATGCTCCGCAGACAGAAGGTGGTCGGCAAGTTTGTCGAGTTCTTCGGCGAAGGCGCCACCGCGCTGGGGGTTACGGACCGGGCCACGATCGGAAACATGGCTCCCGAATACGGCGCGACGATGGGCTACTTTGGCATGGACGAACAAACGCTCGCCTACCTGCGCGGCACCGGCCGGAGCGACGAACTCTGTGAACTGTTTGAGAAGTATTACCGGGCTCAGGGTCTCTGGGGCATACCGCGCAAGGGTCAGGTGGATTACTCGGTGGAACTTGAGCTTGATCTGGCCTCCATCGTGCCGGGTGTGGCCGGGCCGAAGCGGCCGCAGGATCGCATCAATCTGCCGGAGCTTAAGCAGGCGTTTGAGGCCCTCCTGGAAAAACCGCTCGGGGAAGGGGGTTACGGGAAAAAGATCAGCGACCTGTCGTCCCGCGTGCCGGTGCACATCAATGGGTCCGGCCCCGGTGCTGATGCCCACCTGCCGTCGACCGACACGGACACGGCCGACCGCCCTCCGGAGGGTGCGCCGAAAAACTACGGCGAGATGGTTCAGAATCGTCCGGCACCGCACCAGGTCGGCGATCCAACCGCGGGACATCAGCCGGCGGATACGGACGTCGGGCACGGCAGCGTTCTGATCGCGGCGATTACCAGTTGTACCAACACCAGCAACCCGAGCGTGATGCTGGGGGCGGGGATCCTGGCCAAAAAGGCCGTCGAACGCGGGCTTAAGGTTGACCCGAGGGTAAAAACATCCCTGGCCCCCGGTTCACGCGTCGTGACCGATTACCTGGACAAGACGGGACTGCAGCCGTACCTCGATCAGCTTGGGTTCCAGATCGTGGGCTACGGGTGCACCACGTGCATCGGCAATTCCGGCCCGCTTCATCCCGCCCTGGAGGAAGCCGTCACCAAGAATGACATCGTTGCCGCGAGTGTTCTCTCGGGCAACCGTAATTTTGAAGCCCGCGTGCACCAAAATATCCGGGCCAATTTCCTGATGTCGCCTCCGCTCGTCGTCGCGTTTGCGCTCGCAGGCACGGTGGATATTGACCTGAGTTCGGAGCCGCTCGGAAAGGGGAACGACGGCCAGGACGTTTACCTTAAGGAAATCTGGCCGTCGCTGGAGGAAATCCGGAGCGCGATGGGGGCGGCTCTGAAACCGGAAGTATTCCGGAAACTGTATACGGATTTCGAAAAGCAAAATCCGAAGTGGAACGAGATCCCTTCGACGGTCGGTGAGGTGTACCAGTGGGACGAACAGAGCGATTATATCCAGGAACCGCCTTTCTTTGCGGATTTCTCGCTGGAACCCAAGCCGCCGGAAGACATCCTTGAAGCGCGCCCCCTGGGTATTTTCGGTGATTCGGTAACGACGGACCACATTTCGCCGGCAGGGGCCATCAAACCGACGTCCCCGGCGGGGCAGTACCTGATTTCCCGTGGGGTGAAGCCGATCGACTTCAACAGCTACGGAAGCCGGCGCGGGAATGACCGCGTGATGACGCGTGGAACGTTCGCCAACGTGCGCATCAAAAACCTGATGGTGCCGGGAGTCGAAGGGGGTGTGACGATTCATTATCCCTCCGGGGAACAACTCTCCATCTATGACGCCTCCGTGCGTTACGTCCGCGAAGCCGTACCGCTGGTCGTCATTGCCGGTCATGAGTACGGTACCGGTTCGAGCCGAGACTGGGCGGCGAAGGGGACCCGCCTGCTGGGGGTCAAGGCGGTGATCGCGGCGAGTTTCGAGCGTATCCACCGCTCCAACCTGGTCGGCATGGGGGTGTTGCCGTTGCAGTTCCAGGAGGGTTCATCGGCTCAGACGCTCGGTCTTAAAGGGTCGGAAACGTTCACCCTGTCCGGCCTGACGGATGAATTGACGCCGCGGCAGCAGGTGATCCTGAAGGTGCGCTACGAAGACGGCCGCGAGCAGGAGGTGCCGTTGATCTTACGGATCGATACGCCCATTGAAGTGGAATACTACCGGCACGGCGGCATTCTGCCGTTTGTCCTGAGGCAGATCCTGCAGCAGCAGTCTTAAAGTTAAAGACCGGGGTTTGGCTCGCTCACGCCGCGCCGCTACGGACGCGGCGTGAGGTTTCTTTGGTCTCCTGGGCTTTTGTTCTCCTCTAATCCCGGGACACCCCAAAGGCCGGAAGGATGCGCCGCAGCGGGGGTCAGCCCCGGTTCGGTCCGCTCGCCGGTCGCCGGATGACCCACAGGTTGGCCGGGATCACCTGGATGACCCAATCCAGCACGGGCGCGAAGGCCGGGACGCCGCCCGGTTGAATCTCGGAAGGCATAACCAGAAGGTCCGCACCTGCGGCCTGGATGAATTCAAATGCCGTGAAGCCGGTATTACCGCGGATCAGGTGATAATCGAACTGCAGATTGCTCATCGGCTTTTCCGCAAGGAGCAACTCCAGGTTGTCTTCAGGACGCGGCGCTTCCGTGCCCAGCGCTTTCCCTTTGGCTTCAGAAAAAGGCGTCTGTACGTGAACTACGGTCAAGGCTTCCGCGCCGGCCCGCTCGCCGAACTGAACGGCCTCGTGGAAAACCGCACGCGTCAACGGTGAGAAATCCGGCACCGCCATGAAGATGTGGCGGATGCTGCCGGGGGGATCTTTCGGCTCCACGAACAGGAAAAGGTCTGCGCAGGTCCGTCTCATCAGTTCGCGAGCGACGTTCCCGGTAAAATTGCGATGGACGGTCTCGCGTTCGAGGGCGCCTGCAATGAGCACCTCGATGCCGAGTTCTTTCTGGACGGCCAGGATCGCCTCGACGGGATCTCCGGGCCGATAGGAGATCGGGGTGTTCCTCTCCATGTCGAGCCGGGCCAGGGCGTCCTGAAAGCGCTCGTTTTTGTCGGCCGTCTCTTCGGCGGCATGGATGAAGTGAAGCGGCGCGGCGAACCATTCGCTTACCCGACGTGCTTCTGCAAGGACTGCAAGAAAACGAGGGGAAAAGGTAGTCGCGACTCCAGCAACCCGATACACGCGGCGGGAGGATACGTCAGTTCGATAACGTCAACAACTAAGAAGGTGTGTGGGAGGCGAAGTTCATGAGTCTCGCCGTTCTCAACGCCCACCCGCCTTGTCAGGTGTATTTTTTCCGGAGGTATTCGATGCGGTGGCGCGCCTGCGTGCTTTCGCCGGTGGCTTCAGCCATCAACTGCCGCGTCTCGAAGCGTTGGCCATGCTGGTGGACGTTCTTGCGCAGCCAGTCGAGCAGCCGGGCGTACTCGCCGACGGCCAGTTGCTGCGGCAGATCCGGGATGCTGCGTTCAGCCGCAGCCATGAGCTGGGCGGCATTGAGATTACCGAGCGAGTAGGTGGGAAAGTAACCGAGCGCGCCCAGGCTCCAGTGAATATCCTGGAGAACTCCGAGACGATCGTTCGGCACCTTCAGCCCGAAAAGTTGCTCGAAACGCTCGTTCCATGCCGCCGGCAGGTCTCCAATGGCGAGGCGCTGCTCGACCAGGGCGAGTTCGATGTCGAAGCGGAGAAGGATGTGCAGATCGTAGGTAACTTCGTCGGCTTCGACCCGGATGAAAGAAGGGGCAACCCTTTTAACCCCGCGCGCCACTTCGTCCGGAGTGAATCGCCGCAGGTCAGGGAGATGTTCGGCGGCGGTTTGGTACCAGCGCGCCCAGAAGGTGCCGGTACGTCCGACATGATTCTCCCACAATCTTGATTGCGATTCATGGATGCCGAGCGACCGGGCCGCGCCGAGCGGGGTGCCTGCGGCCGTTTTGTCCAGGCCCTGCTCATAGAGGGCGTGCCCGGTCTCGTGCAGAACGCCGTAGAGGGAGACCTGGAAAAGCTGTTCATCATACCGGGTGGTGATCCGGTGGTCCTCAGGCCCGAGGGAGGTCGCAAAGGGGTGGGTCGTGGTGTCGATACGTCCGCCCTCGAAATCGTAGCCGACGGTCTGCGCGATTCTCGCGTTCAGCGCTGCCTGGCTGGCTTCGGGGTAATGTCCCTTGAGGTAATCGGCCGGAACCGGGTCCCTGGCCAGGCGCTCCACCAGCGGCACGAGGGCGGCCTGGAGTTCCCCGAACAGCGGGCGCAAACTGCCTGCCGTTGTGCCCGGCTCGTACTCCTCAAGCAGAGCGTCATAAGGCGACTCCTGGTAACCCCAAAGATCCGCTTTTTGCCGGGTCAGATCCACGATTTTGACCAGATGCGGCGCGAACTTGGTAAAGTCGGCTTCGGCGCGTGCCTCTTTCCACGCTTCCCGTGAAAGCGTGAACACCCGCTGCGCTTCTTCCACCAACGCGGCGGGGATCTTCACCGCCCGATCGTAGGAACGACGCCATTCCCGGACGTTTGCCGCACGGCCGGTCTCCGGCGAGGGCTGAATATCCTCGCAAGCTCTGATCCAGTCGCCGACCGAAGGATCGGTGAACAGCCGGTGGGCCTTGCCCTCCAGGTAACTCAGTTGTTCCGCCCGGAACGCGACCGCTTTCGGCGGCAGGTAAGTTTCCAGATCCCAGTGCAGTGCGGACGCCGTCGTCTGCAAAACGTAGACCTCGCGGCAGCGCTCGAGAAGTTGCGTGTAGGGGTCGGCGGTCATGGGCGAACCCTATTCCGGCTTGCTGAGCGCCGGCAACTTCTTTATAACCCGCGGCCGATGGAGATTGTGCTTGGCATCGTGTTCGGTTTTGGTGCGTTTCTGATTGTCTATTGCCTGTTAGGCGGGGTTTACACCGTTAATCAGAATGAGAGGGCGGTTGTCACCACTTTCGGGCGCGCAGAGCGACTAGGCCGCGCCGATACCCTCCTGCTGCCGATTTCGGAAACGCTCAACGCCGAAGAACGCGAGCGCTACATCTACCCTCAGGTCCGAGTCATCGGTCCGGGGGGACCTTACCTGCGGTTGCCATGGCAGAAGGTGCACAAGGTCTCAATGGCGATCCAGACTCTCAACATCGCCTTCGATCCGGACACGCCCGCCGCCAACGCCGGGCATACCGCGCTTGAAGCCGTAACCAAGGACCAACTTAACATTAACCTGACGGGCCAGCTGCGTTACCGGGTTTCGGAACAAAACCTGTACGCCTACCTTTTCGGCGTGAAGCGGCCAATTGCCCATGTGGTCGGCTATTTTGTCTCCGTCCTGCGCGAACGGATTGCGCGGTATGAGGCCCCTGCTGCCGGCAGCGCCGCGACGCCTTTGGAAAATGCCAACGAGAGTCTCGCCAAAGCCGGCGTTTCCATCAATGACTTGCGCAAAAATCTGAACGACTTGAACGAGCAAATGGACCGCGAATGCGCCTCGTCCGCGGCCCGTTACGGCGTCGTGCTCGACGCCTCGCTGATCACCGGCATCGATCCGCCTGCGGAGATTGAGTCGGCGCTCGCGGCCATCAACACGGCCCATAACGAAGTTTCGGCTAACCTGAGCCTGGCCCAGGCTGCGGCAGACCAGAAGATCGAGCAATCGAAACGGGCGGTGGAGATCGAAACTAACCGGGCTGAGGCGGAAGTTCAGCCATTGCGCTGGCTCGCCCAGCAGATCAGCGCCCTCCGGCAGCACGGCGAGCACGCGCTGCCCGCTTACCTGCGTAATGTGCGCCTGGACCTGTACGCAAAAGCCAGCCGCGTGGTGCTCCATCGGAAGGATTAGGATCAGGCTCGGCCATGGAAGCGTTCGTCGCCGCCTTCATCGTCACTTTTTTCCTCTGCTGGCTGGTGGTGCCGGCATGCCTGTTTGGTCTGAAACTGGTCAACTTTTACACTACCGTTGACGAGGGCCGGGCCAAGGTCTACCTGCTCTTTGGGCGTGTCCTTGGGGTGGTCGATGAACCGGGCCTGCACCTGCTCTGGCTGCGCGTAGGCCCGCAAGCCGCTTTGGTTCGCTTTTTTGGCCGGGTGGTTGAGCTCGATGTGCGGCTGGATCAGGAATACCTCCGCAGTAACCCGGTCAATTCCGAAGAGGGTACGCCGATGGGGGTCGGCGTCTGGTACGAAATGCGCGTGCGCTATCCGGTCGAGTACCTGTTCCAAAACCAGGATCCGTCCGGCTCGCTCCGGGCCAGCGTGGCCAATGCCACCGTGCGGAGTCTCAGCAATTTGCCTTTGGAAAAGATGCTGGAAAACCGCCACGCGATGAGCCGCGTAGTCCGCGCGGAGGTTTCACCGAAAGCTGAGGAGTGGGGCTACACCCTGGGATCGGTCTATATCCGCAAGGTTCATTTTCGGGATCAGTTGATGATCCGCCAGATCGAACAGAAAGTCGTAAACCGGTTGCGCCAGGTTACCTCCGCGATCCGCCAGGCGGGCGCTAATCAGGTCGACATAATCACCAGCGCCGCCGAACGGCAAGCCGCGACGGAGTTTGCCCGGGCCAGATCGGTGCGGCCGCGGATGGTTGGCGAAGTCTTGCGCGAGATCGGCCAGGAGCCGGATGTGTTAAACGCTGTGTTCGAAACCCTGGAAGTCGAACGGCTCATCAAGGGTAAGGCTGAACTGTTCTTAACGCCTCCAGGCGCGCTGGACGTGCTCAGCAGCCTGGTGGTAACCGCCGGCGGAAAAATGCCGCAACCCTGAAAAGTGGGCGTCCAGTGAAATGCCGCCAGCCGAGAATGTAAACCCCGCAAACGGCGTGTCCGTAGGGCGCGCCAAGTCAGAAACCCCTGGTTTCCAAAACAAGGGCAGGCCGGCCAATGCCTCCTCATCCTTGGCATTTTTCGGCTGGCGGCATTTTTTACTCGAGCTCGAATGTAACCTTCGCGTTAACGCGGTAGCTCGTGATTTTGTTGTTATCGACTGCCGCTTCAAATTCCTTGACGTAGATGGAACGAATGTTGCGCAAGGTCTTTGATGCTTCCGCGACGGCGGTTTGCGCCGCGTCCTCCCAGCTCTTATCCGATTGAGCGAGCACTTCGATGACTTTTACGATTCGGGCCATGATCGATTTCCTTTCTCTGAATTCACTCAAAAATTCGTCCGTAAACCGCCGATGGATTTTGGGGGGCGCGGATTTAACGCCGGAAATGCGGGCGGCCATTCACGACGGCCCCGGTGCTCTCCTTCCGCCCTCAAACCCGTCTCGCGTTTGCTCAGGCGGCCAGGACCATGCTCTTCTTCGATCAGCACCGCATCGGCTACGCGGTCCGGCCGGACATAATTTACCGTAGCCAAGCGGCCCGAGAATGCCTGTTTGGATTCGCATGCCGCTACTCCCTCCAGGATCCAAACCGGCGAAACAGCCCGAACGAGCCTGCCCGCTCAGCGCCTGACAGGCTGACCCGAGCCCAAAAGCGCATATGCACTCACATACCGCATGGACCCGGGTCGCCTGCTTTGCAGTGCCAAGCTCCTCACCTGAACCATCGTGTACCAGCAAAAGCGCGGTTGTATCAAACCGAAGAAAATTCAAAGGAAAAGCGCAACCGGCAGCCGGGAATGGCGCGGCGTCCCGCCGACGATTTAGGGCCGTGGTTACGACCATGAATCTTACGGGTGCGAACATCTACGGGTACTGGATGCGTCCGCCAGGTGGCTCGTGTCACTTGTCTCCAAGAGAGCGGACGTCACCTGCCCCAAGAAAACGGTTAATACAGTCGAATATGGATACGTCCGCAATCGGTAATCAGCCAGCATCCGGAAACGAAAACACCGGTCAGCAGGCGGCTTCATACCGCCCAGACCAAGGAGCAACTGCGTTCGAGGGAGCTCTCCAGCAGCGGAACATACAGGTTGCAACACTGGTGCTCGCCTCCGTTCTGTTTTTCCTGATCGGGTACATCGTCGGGCGCCGTGAAGAGGCGCGCTCCCGGCAGGGCCTGAGCGATCAGTTACTGCGGCAATTTCAGGATTGGTTCAACCAGTCCGGCCGCGCGTTAAGCGACCTGCGCGAGCCCCTGGAACATGGACTTCGCACCTCCGGCGAGGCCCTGACTGACATCTGGAGCAAGGCCGCCAGCTCCAAGGCAGCAACCGCTACCTCCAAAGCAGCGGCGGAGGCGTCGAAAGCGGCCAGCAAGTTGATTAAAGCCGCTCAGCCGAGCAAGCCGAAGTTTCTTGGCGTCTTCTAATCGGTCCTAATCAGTACAACTCGTAATTATGTCAACCCTGGAAAGCAGTTCACCTTCCACGCAATTTCCATTTCCGACTTCCAACGGGCAGATCGACTTTGGCCAGGTCTGGGCGGAGCTGCAAGACCGCGTCCGGCGCCAGCCTAATCAGTACCTGCTGATCGCATTGCTGGTCGGCTACCTGATTCAGAGCGTGCCCGTGCGCGCGTTTCTTGCGCTCGTGTTGCGCCTGGCGCTCGTGTTGATCAAACCCACGCTCGTGGTTTTGGCGGGCGCCAATCTTTACCGGTTGATCTCAGAACGCCAGCAGCAGAATCCGGCGACAACGGCGCCTAACTCGGGTGCTAACGGCGGCTGACGGGCCGCGCGGTGGAACAAGGAAGTACGTTTGGAGGAAGCCGGGTTGCACCCGGCTTCTTTTTTTTTACGGATGGTTAGAGAATGGCTCGATCTAACAGGCTGCGTCTGAAAACAGTGAGAAGACCTCCCTGACGATCTGCCAACCTTCCCGTCTTTTTTATACCCCAACGGCCACCGCACTGCCTTCGGCGCTTACCACGGTGTCCGGTTGTGCCGTGCTGTTGAGTTCCGGACTGATCCTGAGCCCGCAGCTTGAAAAAAAGAAACGCCGCCAACCTCCATGTTGACGGCGTTGTTGAAATACCTCCTTGATGGATACCGTCGCCGTCCTGGCGAGGTTAGCTCCGTCTAAGCTGCCGGCGGTCGCCCGCGAAACAAAAAGGAAAGCAGAAAAAGGACGAGAAAAATTACAAAAAGGACATGGGCAATCCAGGCCGATGTACCTGCCACTCCGGAAAGACCAAGTAACTCCGCCACGATGGCGATGATCAGGAAGATGAAGGCGTATCTAAGCATGTCCGTGAAAAGTATTATGCCGGTTTGAGCGGGGAGTCCATCGTAAGTTCGTGTGCTGAATTCGGATTGCCCGGCTTACGCCTATACCTGAGCAATCGGCCAGGGTAAACCCGGACACAATAAAGGTTTCCCCTTCTTCCGTACCCGGCTCGGGCCGCTGACTCGCCCAGCCGGGGCGCAGGCGCGCCAGGTTCCCCTGTGTAAAGCCTGGCGACGCCCCGACGCATCCCCTAGGGCGGGTTGCTCCTTTTCAGGGACGGGTATCCGTCCCTAGGCAATTACCCGACCGGATGTCCAGCACACCACCCGATTTTCCTACCCCCTCAAATGGTTAAAGTGACCGTACAGAGCGGAATAACGGAGGCAGCAACTTAATGAACGTGAATGGTTACACTTGCAGTGCCGGGAAGTCAGATACGGAGTTGATGAAAGAACTGGTGGAAGGCAACACCGACGCGATGGATGCAATTTACCATCGGTATGAGGGATCGCTGCGAACGATCATCCTCAGTGTCCTCCACGAGGAGGCTGACGCGGATGATGTCCTCCATGACGTGTTTTTGCAATTGTGGAAAAACGCGGACCGGTACATGCCGGAAAAAGGCTTGCATGGTTTTCTGGTGACGCTGGCGCGCAGGCGAGCTTTGGACCGGGTACGAAGGAAACTGGCCTATCGCCGCGCAACCGATAAATTCGAAACTCACCTTAAAGCGGAGTTCCACAATCGGATGCGTTCGGCACCGCGGGTTTTCACCAACATTGATTTAGCGGACCTGATGAAAAACCTGATCCGCCAATTGCCGGAGGCGCAACAAGAGGTGGTACACCTGACGTTTTATGAGGGTTTGAGTCAGCGCGAGATTGCGTCCCAGAAGTCGATTGCGCTGGGGACGGTCAAAACGCGCCTGCAACTGGCCCAGAAAAAGCTTCTGAATCAGCTTACGGCGGTCCAGGAAAAGATATAGGGGGGCCGCTGCCGCAACCGGCCGATGGGAGCCGGTGCTTAAAGAGCGGGTTTCTCGATAGAAAAAGGTGCTCACGGCCTCAAGGCCGCGAGCACCTTTTTTTTCCCTGTCGTGTACGTCGGTTTTGAAGTGGGCGGATACCTTGCGGGCCGCTTTCAGCGCCGAAGGCACGACGGATCATGGCAACGGGTGAGCCCCACGGCCATTTATACCGTTTCGGTGACCACGGAGGTGAAACTTTATCTTCCTTCCAGGCGCCCTGCCGGTGTTAAACCTCTTAAACCGTATAAACGGCCCGGCCCTTCAGGCCATCAAACCGTCTCCCGGCCCCTTGGGCCTAAGACCGCTTCACCCAGCTACGGAGCATTTTCCGGCGCCGGCGTCCCAGTGAACCACGGGCCAGACGTCCGGTACCCGGGCCCCCTTAAGAAGGTTCCTGTTGGGAAACCCAATCAATGGCAAATCGCACCATCTCGCTCGCGTCCTTAAAGCCAAGCTTTTCTTTGATGTGCGCCCGGTGCGTTTCGATCGTCTTAACGCTCAGGTTCAGCAACCGCGCCACTGACCGGGTGTTATGGCCTTTCCCGAGGAGTTCAAGCACTTCCAGTTCGCGGTCAGAAAGCTGGTCTACCGGCGAGCCATCCCCGGTTTCGATCGAATGTATAGCTTTAAAGATAAGTTGTTCGCTGAATTTAGGGCTGACGAAAATCTTGCCTTCCAGGACGCGCCGGATACCCGCAATGACGTGCTGGCCGGCTTCCGCTTTCATGATGTACCCAAGTGCGCCGGCCTTTAAGGCCCGCAAAGCATAAAGCGATTCGTCGTGGACCGATAAGACCAGGATGGGCAACCGGGGCACCTCCGCCTTCATCAACTTGACGAGTTCGATACCGTTCGTGCCTCGCAACGAAACATCCAGAATGGCCATGTCCGGCTTCAGGCGCCGCATCTGCTCCAGCGCAGTCGGCGCGGAGTCGGCATGGCCGCAAACCACAAGGTCAGGCTGGCTTTGGATCAGGTCAGCCAAGCCGTGCCGGAAGATCGGGTGATCGTCGACGACGAGAATCTGCTTTTTTTGCAATTCCGGTGCAGTGGCTGGGCTTTCAGCAGTAGGATTCGAATGCATCAGAGTCTTGCGGTGATTCAGTTTTTGGAAAGCCGGTCGCCTGACGGATAAGCCGGCTGGAAGTTCAATGCCGTCTGGATATCGGTGAAAAGCGACTGCAGGAGCGTTGAAATCGCCGTCACCTCTTTTGAGTTCGCCACGGCATCTCCTTCGAGCTTGCCGCGGAGCATCTCCACGGCGAAGGTCGCGGCCATCACTTGCTGGCTGACGGTGTCGTGAAAGGTTTGTTTCAAATGATCGTGGGTCGTCTGCTGGCCGACGAGGACTCCCCTCACAAAAGCGTCTGCTTCCTGATCCATGGCAAAAGTATTCAGGATGAGCAACGCGGATTGTTCGTCCCTTCGAAAAGTCTGGCCCGTTACCCCGGGGACGATGGCGGGATGGACGAGTTGGCATGGTTGGTGGGATGAGGTTGCCTCGCCATCCCCGGCCGCAGGCACCGGTCGAATGATCTCGCCGGACCGCAACTGTTCAAGTTGCGAAGCCGTCACCCCAAGAGCTTTTTCGAAGCTCTTATTCCATGTCACGAACCGGTCCCGGCTTTCGTCCACGACGGCGGCCGGTATCCTGAACTGACCGAGGGCAGTACAGACCGCCCGTACCTCTGGTGCTACTTGCATTAACCTTCGTGCCGAATCCTTCTGGCGCTACTCAAAATACACTCTGCTCCCCGGACGTATTATAAAAACCGATTGGCGGGTTGTCATGGAAAACTTGGCCGAGTGGATGTACGCAGCCGCTTGCGGCCTTGGACGTCCGTGATAATGCCCAGCAACTCATTTACGCGGTGTTCACAGGTGTGCCGGTCCCGGATGGTCTTCAAGCCATGCCGGCGCAACCCTTCGGCCACTGTTTTTGACCGGCGAAGTTCCTCCAGCTGGGCCACCATCTCAGCGCCGTCCTTTGCCGTCAGGAAGTCTTTCCCCGGAGAAAACAGCCCCTCGTCATCCGGCCAGGGCGCACTGACCAGGGGAATCCCGCACGCCAATGCCTCAAACGGGCGGATGGTCGGGATACCCGGCAATTGCCTTACGTATGGACCTCGCGGAATGTGCACGGTGAACCGGAACTGAGCAAACGTTTCCGGCACCCGGTAATTCGGCATCCAGCCGCCGTAATGGATCGCCGCATCGCTCAGGGCTCGTTGCGCCGGTTCAGGGTAGCGCACGCCGTAAACCGTCGCGCTTAAGCGTAGCTGCTTCACGGGCTCGATCAGAAATTCGAAGATCTCCCGGGTCCGCTCGTCGTCACCCCAATTACCGATCCAGACCAGGTCACGCTGTTCACCCGGATGAGGCAGGGGCCGGAAACGGCGCACATCGGCGGCCTCATGCCAGATCCAGACCCGATCTGTCTTCGCCTCGTAGAGCCGGGCCAGTGAGCGCCCGTAGGCCAGCACGCCGTCGAATCCGGCCAGGTCAAGCCGTGCAAAATACTCCGGATCCGACGCAGCCCGATGGTGGGTGTCGTGGAATAGAAGCACGGATTGCGGGTTGGAGGCTGCATAGGCCGCCGTTTCCCGCAGGAGTTCCGGCGGGTTCCATTCATGCACCACGATCGCATCGGTCCCGGCGCACATCGACGGGAGGTCGAGCGCCCGGTACCGCTCGCTGTGCAGCCCGGGGTAAGCCTTGTGAAACCCTTCCAGACCGGCCTCACCTTCGGAGGCTTGCAAGCTGGCGACGCTCCACGCGTCCGCCAGCTCAAAAACCCTGACCGCATGCCCGCGGCTGAGCAGTTCCGAGATGATCCCGCGATAAAAATGGGCGTGGCCGTTGTTCCAGTCAGAAATCAGGGAATGGACGAAGAAGGCAAGGTTCATACCGATTCCAGCGGTGCAGGCCGGCTACTTCGGGCCGGTCATTACGGCCTTAAGGAATCCGCCCGGACGCGTTTCAGCGAGGTGAAAGCCGGCGTTGAGATCGGGCATCGGCACGTAGTGGGTTATGAGCCGGTCCAGGCGCAGGGTTCCATCGACAAAAAGTTGGAGCGCATCGCGCATACCCTGAACGTAGACTCCGTGCTCACGCTCGTGCGCGTTGATCACGTCGAGCCCCCGCCAGTTCCATAACTGGAGATTGACCGATCGAGGTCCGTCCTGGTGGTACCCGGCGATCAGGAGCCGGCCGCGAATGCCGGTGATTTCAGCCGCAAGGTCGAGAGTACTCTGATACCCGGCCGCTTCAATGACCACCGGACAGAGTTGGCCCGAGGTCAAAGCATTCACCTGTTCAAGGACGCGGGCCCGGTCACCGGTCTCCAGGGTTGCCTCCGCCCCCAGTTGCCGTGCCAGTTGCAGGCTCTCGGGTCGTGAGCTTAGCGCCATCACCCGGGCCCCGCGCGCCTGAGCCAGTTGGACGAGCAGCATGCCCAGGAACCCGAGCCCGGCCACGGCAACCCAGCCGCCTTCCTTGAGTCCCGCACGTTTGATCACATTGACGGCGCAAGCCAGCGGTTCGCCCAGGAAAGGGCGGCTGCGGAGCTCGGGCGGAATGGTCACGACGCTGCCTGCATCGGCCCGGTCATACTCGGCAAACCCGTTTTGGGAAAGCGTCGCTACCCGTTCTCCGGCGACGATATCCTCCACTGCGCTGCCGGCTTCCACCACCGTGCCGATCGCTTCGTGGCCGGGCGCCCCGGGTTCAAATGGGTAAGTAAACCAGGGAGCCCCGCGCCAGGGACCAAGGTTCGAGGCGCAAATCCCGCAAAGCTCCACTCGGAAACGAACCTCGTTCGGGCCAAGCGGCGAAAGGGCAACCTCCTGAATTTCAATCGCACGGGGAGCAACCAGACGAGCAGCCTGCATGATGGGAAGACTAGTGGCAGAACGTCCGGCCGGGCGCAACGGTTGTATTGAGGCCGTGGAGGAGCATCCGTTACCGCCGCGCGAGTCGAACCTCAAGGCATGAAGCTATCCCGACGTGATTCGTTGCTAAGCGCGGCCGGCCTGCTCGGCGTGGTCTGGTGTTATTTTCTCCGGCGGCACGCGGCCGCCTTTTATCGCGATAAAGTCGTCGTGATCACCGGAGGGTCGCGGGGGTTGGGGCTGGCTTTGGCCCGGGTTTGCGCCCGGCGCGGGGCTCAATTGGCATTGCTGGCGCGTGATGAGGAAGAACTCAACCGGGCAAAGGTCAGCCTGGCGCGCTACGACACCAAGGTCACCACGTGGACGTGCGACCTGACCGCCGAAGCCGAGATCGCGAAGCGAATTTCCGAAATCGCCGATGCCCACGGCCGGATCGACGTCCTGGTCAATAATGCCGGTGAAATCATGGTGGGACCGTCATTGCCGCTGAACGCCGATGAATTTAAACGGCTGCTGGACCTGCATTTCTGGGCCTCGTTTCACACCATCAACTACAGCCTGCCTCACCTGAGACGGCGAGGCGGCAACATCGTCAACATCGCCTCATTCGGCGGCAAAGTGCCGGTCCCGCACATGCTGTCCTACACGACAAGCAAATTCTCCCTGGTTGGATTTTCGGAGGGGTTACAGGCGGACCTGGCTCCGGAACGCATCCGGGTCACGACCGTTTGTCCCTTCGTCATACGGACGGGCTCGCACCTGCATGCCGAATTCAAAGGTCAAGCGCGGCAGGAATTCAGCTGGTTCAGCGCCGGCATGCAGACGCCGTTAACCAGTATCAGTGCAAAACGCCTCGCCCTACGAATCGCCAGTGCGGCCAGCATCGGGTTGCCGGTCCTGGTATTGCCGTGGCAAGCCCGTCTGCTGGTGGCAATTCACGCCGTATTTCCCAACCTGTTCGCAATTGCCAATACCCTGGTGGGACTCGCGCTTCCTAAATCGAACGACCCCTTGGCCAACCGGACCCTGGTACCCGGTAAATCGCTGGTGGAACACCCCGACCTGCCCGCAAACCGGGTGGGGAGACAGTTCAACGAGTGACGGGTAACGGGTAACGGGTAACGGGTAACGGGTAACGGGTAACGGGTAACGGGTAACGGGTAACGGGTAACGGGTAACGGGTAACGGG